>JBBIHD010000016.1:0-20907 GCA_037447195.1 Nitrospirota bacterium
CTCGCCAGCCTCCAGGAAGACCGGACTTTCAATTTTCTGGCGGCTTCAATGCGGGTGATGTCTGCATCGTCCAGCGGCGACAATGTATCGGCTGTGACCGGTACTGGCGTATGCCTGTCGAGATGAGCGGGGTCGATAAGCACAACTGTTCGATCTCCGGCAAGGCAATCGTTCGGGACGTGAAAAACAACGCCGCCGAGGTTCTCGAAGTTCTGTGCTGTCTGGCGTCCTGTGTCCCCGGGTTTCCTGGTCCTTTTCTCAACAAAGGCTGACAGGCATGCATCTCCTGACGGCACTAGTGCGCTGAGGTTATGAGGGACGCTGTCATCGCTGTTCAGCAGGATGACCTGGTCGCCTTTGGCATTCGAAAGGCCGAAGTAAAAGGGTGTCAGATCCGCTGCGGTTGCCGGCGAAGCGGATAGTAGTATAAAGACACTCAGAAAGGCATGATGCAGCAGTTTCATGATTAAAACTCCTGACCCGGACAAGCCCCGCAAGATCCGTCAAGATCGGGACAGGCGGGATGAGGCCGGAATGAAAATCTGGATAGCCGCAAAGACGCTCAAAATGCACAAAGAAGTCTGTTCCTTCTTGCGTTTCTTGTGCTTTTTTGCGGCGAAAATGCTTTCCCTGGCACGTAGTGTTTGACTGCTCAGGAGCTAGAGTGCATCAGGGGCTGGCGCTGCATTCGGCATCGGATCGAGATGCACTGTTACGTGTCCGTTGTGATATCATCCCACTCATCTGCGTACCAGGTGAGCCAGTTCAGGGCATAGTGGCGTTCCACAACGACTCCGGAATCAAGTTTCCCAGGCGCCGCCTTTTTATTCAACTGGGCATCGCGAACGGCCCAATGGATGCGGTATATCATGTCCGTCTCATCCAGGATCGCTTCGGCATCGCGCAGGTGTGCCGAGGCTATGAACGCCTGTACCTGGTCCGGCTTCGGCAGCAGCGGATGGATCTTCTGGGGGTCGCAGGGCGTCGTAGGAAAATCCAGGGTCTCTACTTTCCCCAGCGCCCAGAGCAGAGTCCAGAGCGCCTCAACGCGCCATGTTGCATCGATCATCTGCTGTTTCGTCGGCGCCTCGGCTTCAACAAACTCCATCTCCGACGGCGCAAGGCTTTCCCATACCCCGGACTTCCGGAGCGTTTCGACCACCTTTATCTTTTCGATGCCAAATCCCAGGGCCGTGATATTATAAAGAACAACCGCGCGCCGCGCAACATCCTGGGCGGAGCGGAGCTTTACGCTTTTCCCGTCATCGATCAACGGCAGGTGCCTGTTGAAGGGCACCTTCTTTGCCTGGAGATGCTTCTCGGTTTTCAGTTTACGCGCTTCAGCAGATTCCATCCCATCGGCCCCCAGTGGCAAGAGTGTTATAGCAAGTACAAGGGTAAGAAGTATCTTGGCTGCGAGGCTTGTTTTCATTGCGCTCATCGTCCATGATGGGCAGCAGCCCAAGCAGAACATGCCCATCTCGAACCAGGTTAATGCGCCTACCCCAGCTTCCGGATCAGTTCCTTTACCGTCACGAACAGATCGCCGGGGATGGGGTGGACCCGCGGCGCAGGGCGCGTCTGGTTCAGTTTCATGAGCGGGGCCTCGGTGTCCTTGTTGAAGCACAGGATGTCCGCGCGGCCGCCGATCCAGTCGATGTGCTGCGGAGCGCCGGAGATGCCCAGGGCGATGATGAGCTTCGCGTTCACGCGCACGCCCGTCTGGCCGATCTGCGCTTCCAGGGGCAGCAGCTTCAGGTCCTGCGTCACCTTGCGCGTTGCGCCGAAGAGCGGCGCGAGCCCCATGGACTCCAGCTTTGCCTTCAGTTCTTCGGCCAGCTTCATGCCTGCGCTGTCCCTGATGCCGTAGCCCACGTCGATGATCACCTCGGCCTGGGCAAGCGTGGGCTCAGTTGCAGGAGGCAGGGGCGCGAGCCATTCCGGTTTTATCGCCGCATCCAGCAGCACGGCGCTGAACCCGGACCGCGCCTGCGCTTCCGGGAACTCGGCTGCGTCGGCAGCGGTCAGGAACACAGCGCCCGTGCCGAGCTGTTCGTTGCGCATCAGCATGCCGTCATAGGCGGGCGACAGGGCAGCGCCGCCGCCTGCTGCCCCCCGTTCCAGCTGCGCCACGTCCGGGCAGATGCGCACCGCTTCCGCTTTTGCAGCTATGCTGCCTGCTGCAAGGCCCAGCGCCTCTGCCCAGTCCGGCCCGGTGACCACCAGGGGAGCGCCTGGCAGGGACGTGATCGTTCCGAGGGCTGCCAGCTTTCCTTCCCGCTGCAGCAGGCCCGGCGCTGTCTTGATGCAATAGGCCCGGTCCATGCCGTTGGCACGGGCAAGGCCGAGCAGCGTCTTCCAGGAATCTTCCGGCCCGATGACCAGGGCGGCGGCATCGCGGGAATAGAGGTCTGCCGCCTGTCTGCAGGCGCGCAGCACCGGAACATTCGATTTCCGCGTTGTTGAGTCAAGGACAGCCCAGGCTGCGAGCGATGTGCTGATCGTTCCGGGCGCCACCTTCTGTGCATAGGGCTCCGCTGCTCCCGCGCGCAGGGCAGCGGCATAGGCGTTCAGCAGCCCGGCAGCGGCCTCGGCAGTCTTTGCCACCGCTGTTGTTGAAGCTTTTGCCTCGGGCCGCTGATAGGCCGGCGGGGCCTCGGCGGAAATGCCCGCCGGCAGGTCGATCACGTCGATGGAAGCTGCGAGGGCTTCGATCTGGCTGTTCATGTCAAGGCGGCGCTGCCGCGCCGGCGCGGTAACGGCGATGACCGCAGGCAGGGCAGCTCCAGAGATGCCGGAGCCGTCCGGTGTTGCCTCCATGCTCTCGAGGGCCGCGAAGGTCCTGTTCAGTGCTCCGGCAAGGGCCGGTCACAGGCTTCCATCGCCGTTCAGGCTCCGGCCGCCTGCGGTGATCACATCGTATTTTCCCCTCTTCTCCAGGTCCTGCACAGCCCGCAGCACCGCGGCAGGCCGCGCTGTGCTGTCCGTGTTCAGCCGGTAGATGTGGGCCGCTCCTGCAGCCGCGGGACGGAGCGCTGCTTCCTGCTCGGCGCCGGAGATCATCAGCACGTCCAGGATCGTTTCCTGGCCCCTGGCAAGATCGCGGGCGCGGATGACGGCCGACAGGTCAAGCGGGTCGGGCTTCCAGAGTATCTCGCGGAGAGCGCCATTGTACAGCCGCGGGTTCGGCGCCAGGTCCGCCACGGGCCGCAGGATGCAGAGGACGCGCAGGGGCTTCCGGAGCGGCGCCGGGACCGGCGCAGGTTCCTCGGCCCCGGCAGCCATGGCGTCAAAGGCCGCATCAGCAGCCACCACGTCGGGCGTATCGAGGTTCCTGCCGGTCCGTTCCCAGGCAGCGGCGAACGCGGCGTCAAGATGTTCGATCCTGGCAAGGGCCAGCTCAACGGCCCGTTTGCCTGCCCGCCGCAGGGAAGCAGCATAGGCGCCGGCCGCGGCATCCCCGCCTGCAGGAAGGCCGCAGCAGAAGGAGGCGTCGAACTCCAGGAATTCCGGGCCGAAGTACTGCCGGTTCCGTTCGATCCACTCGAGGCGGTAGAAGATGCATTCGAGCCGCAGGATCTCGCCGGCCATCTCGGACAGGTGCATCAGGCCGGGCTGGAGCATGGCATCTGCCCAGGCCGTGTCGCCGAGCAGCGCTGCCGCCTGCCTGCAGTGCGCGCCGAGGCGGTTCTTCCATTTCGCCAGAGTTGCGGCGGCCTTATCGCCTGGCCGCTCCGAAAGGTCTTCGGGCAGCACCGGCCACGCGGCTGCCTGGCCGATGAGGTCCTTCAGCAGCAGGAAGAGCTGCACCTCGTTGGTGCCCTCGTAGATCGTGAGCACGCGGCTGTCGCGCCGCGCCTTCTCGATGAGCCTTGCCTCGGTCTGGCCCGCGGGTCCGTAGGCGCGCTCGAGCAGCGACAGCAGGCGGTGAATGTCCTCGGAGCAGAGGTACTTGGCGATGGCCGACTCCATGCGCACCGAGTCATAGGGCCGGTCAAAGAGCCCCACGAGATAAAAGGCCAGGGACTCGCTCCCGAACAGCACGGCCGCTGCCTCGCCCAGCAGGCGGTCCCGCTCCGGCGAGGGCTGCGTGTTCCGAAGCGCCTCGTCCATGAGCTTGTGCATAAGCGCGCCCGAGACCACGGCCAGGCCGCAGCGCCCCACGTTCAGCGTCTCCAGGGCGTTCACCTGGCCGTGCCCTTCGTAGCCGATCACGGCCTCGCGGGGCACGCGCACGCTGTCCAGGGCGATCTCGTTGGTGGGGGAGCCGCGCTGGCCCGTCTTGCTCTCGTCAGCGCCCACGACCAGCCCCTCGGCGTGGCGGTCCACCATGAACCCGGTGACGCCTTCGCTCGACAGGGCATAGAGGCAGAACTGGGTGGCGATGCTGCCGTTGGTGATCCACATCTTCGCGCCCGTGAGGCTGTAATATTCATATATATAGCCGTCGCCGGATGCGCGCGCCTGGCCGATGTCGTGGAAGGGGCAGTCCTTTCCCTGGAACGTATAGTAGCGTTCGCCCTTGTCCGTTCCGTAGTCGTAGCGGTCGTGCTCGATGCGCACCACGCCGTTGTCAGGCGTGCGCAGCACCATGTCGCTGCCCGTGAAGTCGACGCGGTCCGCATCGACGAGGTAGCGCAGGCTGGCGGGGTCCTTCTCGTCAAGCAGGAAGGAATAGCGGCCGTCAGGCAGGGGCGTGAGCGTCGCCTTTCTGAGCTGGGCCGTTGTCTTGACGCCGCCTGAGTCGGAGCCTGCCGTGGGTTCGGTCAGGGCAAAGGCGCTTACCGCCCCGTGGCCCAGGGTGCGAAGGTAGAACTTGTGGCACCGTTCGCGCCGCGGCAGCTCGGCCAGCGCGGCCTGCACGTCGGGCATCAGCGCGCCGAAGAGCTCGCCGGCCTGCTTCAGGTTCGCGATGAAGGCGCCGAAGTCGCCCCGCCGGCCCGCGATGCCCGCGCCGTAAAAGGCCTTCAGGAAGTTGGCCGACAGATATTTCACCACGCGGCTCTTGCGGATGCGGCTGTCCACGAGCTTCATGATCGCGGCGTAGTCCTTCTTGACCTTTGCGGGGTTCGGGTTCTTGAGCGAAGCGATGAGGCGGCAGAGCCGGTCATTGATCTCGCCCAGCGCACGGGGATTTTCGGCCAGGGGCGCCAGCTCTTCCTTCACGCGCGGCAGTTCGTCGTCGAGGCCGATCAGGATCGGCGTGGTGCCGATGCTGGTGCTGGCCATGATCAGCAGGCAGAGGCCCGCGTCGCCGAAGGAGCCGGCAGCGGCATTCAGGATGTAGTACTCTGCCTTGTGCCAGCCCAGGCCGTCCTGCTCCGCCGGGATGTACGTGGCGAGCCATCGTTTCTCCTTGACCGCCGCCACGGTGTCGTCAGGCAGGTGGTGGAGCTTTTCCACGTGTCGCTCATAGCCCAGGCCGTCGAAGCTGCGGTTCAGGCAATGCTCCCGGAACCACGACGACAGCTCGTTCCACCGCGTGCGTAGCCGCACATCATGCAGCTGCATCTCCGGGACATAGCGGGGCGACCGGTCAAAGACCGTGGTCAGGAAGGTGCCTGACCGGTGCGGCCTGCCCGGCGCCGTGCAGAACCGCTCGTAGTCGGCGGCGGCAGGCGATGCCTTGCCGGTGGGCGTGAGGGGAAACAGGTCCGTGGGCGAAACGCCGCCCTGGCCTGCCGAGACCTTGGCCCTGGCCACTGCTTCGGCGGCCAGGCTGAGCAGCACTTCGGCGCAGGCGGAATGGCCTTCATTGCTGCGTCCGCTGTTCAGGCCGGCCTCGATCCGGGCGAGCAGGCCGCGCAGCGCCACGAGCATGGCTGCTGCAGTGCCTGCCAGCGCGGGATGGGCCCCGGCAGGCAGCGCCCGGGCCTGTGACGCGATGCTGTTCCAGCGCTGCGCGCTGTCTGCGAGCGGGGCTCCCTGCATGCCTTCAAGGCCGCCCAGTTCGCCGCGTGCAACGCTTTTCAGGTCCTTGTTGCCCAGCCGGCCCTGGAGCTGCCCGGCAGCTCCCACGCCCGGCGCCAGGAACCGGAAGAGCGAGCTGTCCCGGTAGAACCGGGACAGGAGGTCGTCCTCGGAATAGGCAAAGCCGCCGAAGACCTGGCCAGCGTCATAGGCCATGCAGCCTTTCTCGGGCCCGAAGGCCTGGGCCGCAACAGCAGCGCAGAGCAGGCCGAACTCTTCCGTTGCTTCGCTTCCGTGGGCCGCGTGCCGGGCGGCGATCGAGAGCGTTTCGAGCAGCAGGCGCCATGCCTCGATGCGCGCCACCATGGCCTTTACGGCGCCGAGCTTCGCAATGCCATCGCGGCCTTCGGTGTCGAGCATCTGGCCGGGGAACTGGACGCGGCCCGTTGCGTGTTCCTGTGCCCTGCGGCTGAGATAATCTCCTGCGCCCAGGGCCACGGCAAGGTAGGCGAAGTGGTCAACAGCGTGGCTGCTGTCAAGGGCAACGATATCCTGCGATGGGATGGCGCAGTCGACGGTGATCGTTCCAAAGCCTGCGGCGCGCAGGCCGATGCCCGGCGTGGCGGTTATCTTGACGCCCGCTGCCGTGAGCGGAAGCAGGCAGGCCTTGTCCTGCGCCAGCAGGAGAAGATGCGTTGCCGCTGCAAGGGGCGCCATGGTGAGCGAGCCGGATATCTTGACGCCGCTGCCGTTGTTCGCGATGGTCAGACCGGCTGCATCAACGGCGCAGCAGCCGTCCTGCGCCGTCTTTCCCGCCTTTTTCAGGATGCGCGCAGCCTGGATCTGGCGCGCCGCAACGATGCCCAGGGCTGGGCTGACCGATGACAAGGCGCGGATGGCGGGCCGCGACGGATGGTCATGTTCGGCAATGAAGCTCCGGAGCTTCTTGGCCCAGTCGTCAGGCATGAGCTGTTCTTCCCATTCCTTCACGATCCGATCAGGAAAGAGCGCGGCCACGTCGTCATAGTTGAGGGCAAGGGCTTCCTGCTGTTCCCGGCCTTCCTGCTGCTCCTGTTCGGGCATCACGGCGCCAAGCAGCTCTTCAAGCCGCCCAGCACAGTAGAGGGCGGGGAAGAGCATGCCCTTGTCCAGGCGCTGTTCGATGTCTTTGTGATCTGCGCGGACCTGGTCGGCAAGCCCCGGCCGGTTGTCCGCTGCAAGGGCCGATGCCAGGGCTGCGAGGCGTTCGAGAAGCCGCTTGCCGAGGGCCAGGGGCCAGGCGCGGCGCGTCCGGTCAGCCGAGGCCGGCAGGGTCATGACGCTTTCCCGGAAGGCGGCCGCAGCCTGCAGGGCCGATGAGCAGGTCTTCACCAGGCCGCCGCCGAGGTACCAGATCTTTTCCGTCACGAGCTTCGGCCGGGCGCTCCTTCCCGATGGCGCCGGCTGATGGACCGCGCGCAGCAGGTCATTGATGGCCGACGACTCGGGCCGGTACACGAGGCGGTGCTCCGTGTGCCTGCCCCAGAGCGTTCGGTCCGGCTCGGCGCGCCAGCAGGATTCGCACTTGATGCAGTTCTCGAAGTTCACCGTCACCCTGCCGCGGCCGAAGAGCGGCGCATCATAGTGATAGACCCGGGCCGGACAGACCCACCAGAGCGCTGTCTGGGACATGTCGGGCTGGGCTGCGATCGTTTCGGGCCAGAGGGTGCGGATGTGGGACTGCTCGTCAATGCGATAGGTGTTCGTTGCCAGCTTGGCATCGAGCGTCGCCGCAGGCTTCACTGCGTCAATGTCCCGCGCCGCGCGCTGGGCCTGGGCATGGGCCATGACCGGCTCGGCCAGCATCGTTTCCGCGGGCGTCTTGAGCGCATAGTACCGGAAGGCGTCCCAGAGTGCCGTGCCGATGCCGACCAGGATGAGCAGCAGCAGCCAGGCCGGCAGCACAATGAAGTCCGTGAGCTTCAGCTCCCGCAGCACGATCCTGATGCTGGCGTTCAGCTTTGCCTCCACGGGCTTTCCGTCATTCGCATAGATCAGCGACAGCACGCGGCCCAGGGCAGGCTGAAAGCGCCGCACCATGCCGCCCACGGGCCAGGGCAGCGAACGGGCTTCAACGTCCTTTCCATTGATCTTCATGATGAGAGCAAGCTTGCTGTCAGGCTGCGGCGCTGTGCGCAGCAGGTTGCCGGTCCAGCGAAGCAGGGTGGCGGGATTCAGCAGGGTCTTCGCAAGAGGCTTCCAGAGATGCAGGCTCCCGAGGGAGCGCAGCGTGTCCGAAAGGGACTCGCGCAGGGCGCGAGGAGAGAGCAGGTGGCCGCGCAGGAACCGGCCCGTCTCCGTGGCGCTGCGCAGGGACAGGAAGCGCGCTGAACCGCCCAGGATGTCGGCGGTCCGGCCGAAGAGCACGCGGGAGCGGCTGAAATAGTTCGGCCAGGCGGCAAGGTGCTGGGCGTTCCTGCCGTAGACGCTTTTGCGCAGCGGATCGAGATAGGCCTGGGTGAGGTTCTTCCGGTCCAGCGTGCGGCCCTGCTTCAGCAGCTCTTTCACGGCGCGGCCGAAGTAGAGCCCCGTTGCCGCGGCCGGGCCAGTGAAGTTGGGGAAGGGGATGTCCACGCCGAGGCCCGCTGCGGCGCTGCCCACGGCAAGGCCGTCCTCAACGAGCACGGGGCGCTCGCGCCAGCCGCCGCTCCTGATGATCTTTGTTCCGTAGGAGGAGAGCGCGGCGTCGGCGGTCAGCTCCCTGAGCACCGGCAGTCCGCGCATCCATTCCAGCAGGCGGTCGTGGTCGCCGCGGTAGTGCTTCTTCACATTTTCCAGGGGCACCACATAGCCCAGCGAGAGGCTGTCGCGGTTCGTGTACAGGAACCCGCCCACGTTCAGATGGGCCGTGCGGCCGGCGATGGCGGGGTTGCGCAGCAGGATCTCGTAGGCCGCGCCTTCATCGGGCCGGACACGGAAGCGCTTCTCGATCTCCTTCGGATCGAGGGACAGCAGGACCTTCACGCCCTGCAGAAAATGGGGCGCCTGCTTCCGCTCCAGCTGCTCGGACCGGACGAGATGGGACGCGTCGCCTTCGGCAATGAAGACCACGCCGGCCGAGAGGGGGCCGCGGTTGGTCATCACGCCCGTTACCCTTCCGTCCTTTCTGATGAGCGACGTGACGGTCGTCTCCGTCAGCAGCACCGCGCCCTTTTTTTCGGCCAGTGATGCGAAGTAGGGGTCATAGACGGGCCGCAGCACCGTGTAGCAGTTCCGGAATGTATCGGGGTCTTCGTACTCGACGCCCACCACGTCCAGGCTGTTGTGCACCAGCGTTCCCCGGCGCCGCACGGTCCGCTCAAAAGGGGCCGCTTTGACCGCTTCCGGGCCGAAGCAGTCCGGCTCGGCAAGGCTTTCGGCAAAGTAGACGCAGCCGGACCAGTTCTCGGCCCCGGCGTAGACGCCTGCCTCGATCAGGGCGACGGAGATGCCGGTGCCCGCAAGGGTGCCTGCCGCTGCGACGCCTGCGGGGCCGGCGCCGATGATGATGACGTCGAATCGGTACTGTTTCATGAGGGCTCCTTTGGGAGAATAGTTGATAAACAGGCTCGGGATCGGTGGTTAAGGAAAGGCAATGGTACGGATATGTCCTTTATTATAGCAAAATTCCGCTCCGGGGTATATGCGTGAACGTTCGCGAGTGACAGGCGTACAATGCTCTTGACAAGGACGGTTCAAAAGCACAAAATAGACGACGTTCGCAGCCTATATCCGGAGCAGGAAGGGGTCGCCATTCATGAAAAAGACCTGGGGATTCATTATTTTTGTCGCCGCCGTGGTGCTGTTCTTGTACCTCATATCGGGCAAGCGGGCCATGTACGTGCCGGGTGATGCAATGCATGCTGGCATTGCGTCGGACGCAGCCTGCATGGAGTGCCACGGACCGGGAAAGATATCTCCCCGCAAAGATACGCACCCGCCCAAGGACCAGTGCCTGACCTGCCATAAGTATAAAAAAGTGCGGAAAGCGAAGTAGTCAGAGATCAGCAGGCAGCAGACAGTAGACAGCAGGCAAGAGGCAGCGGTCAGGAGTCAGTATACAGCATACAGGAGACAGGCAGGCAGGGTCAGCGTGCATCCGGCATCATCGACCCCCGCTTTTCTCTGCGATCTCTGCGGCTCTGCGAGAGAGCATGTTGCTCTGTTGAGAGGAATTTGTTTTTTGAGGTCTGCGATTTGCGACTGCGGCCAGAGGATGATTTATGGAAGACTCTAAGAAGTTCGACCCCAAGAAGCTCGACAAGCTGAACAATCCCGAGCGGCTCAAGACCATGAGCCCGGACCTGATATGGCAGAAGCTTGCCCTGAAGGACCCGCGCGTGCTGGTGGACATCGGCGCCGGCACGGGCTTCTTTGCCGTGCCCTTCAGCAGGAAGATGCAGGGCGGGAAGGTCTATGCCTGCGACATCTCGGACACCATGGTCCGGTGGATGAACGAGAACCTGCCCGCGGATGTGCGCGGCTCAGTGGTCCCGCTTCTCATGGAAGAGACAAAGGTGCCGCTGGACAGCGGCATTGCGGACCTGGTCTACATGATCAATCTGCACCATGAGCTTGAGAGCCCCGCGGCGATCATGAAGGAATCGCTTCGCTTGCTGAAGAAGGGGGGCAAGCTGATGATCATCGACTGGAAAAAGGAAGAGACGCCCGAAGGCCCGCCGATCAATATCCGCGTGACCCGGGAAGCCATTGTGTCGGACATGGGCGGCGCGGGGTTCGTGAACATCGCAACGCACAGCGATCTGCCCTATCAGCATTTTGTCGTGGGGGAGCGGTAAGGCGCGCCTCGCGTATCGTCGAAGACCACGAAGAGCGCGCCCGCCCCGGTTCGAATAGACATATGATGCGGGCCGGGGAAGAAGTTCAATAAACCATAGCATTCCCTTGCTCGCGCTTACCTTCGTGTTCTTCGTGGTTAAAGGCCTGAATGTTTCAATTATAGCGGAAGAGGGAGAGGCAGATGAAATATCAGATCAATGAGATGCAGAACGGCGTCGATGTGCGGCTCGACGAGGTGGGAAGGAATCAGAAGCAGCTCCTTGAGGCCTTTCAGGCCTGCAGGGACGGACGGTGCGCCTGCCCCACCGGGGAATACCGCAAGCTCGAATCGATCGAGATCGAGCAGGCCCCCGATCGGATCACGCTGCATCTCCGGTCAAAGCCGGGCGAGAAGCTCGAAAAGACCGAGATCATCAGGTGCCTGGAGATCACGAAGGGGAGCCTGGAGTAAGAGACGGCATTGGAGTAGCCGTGATCCGGACGCAGGCTTTCCTTTGCGACCGTGGCGCCTTCGCGGTGAACGTTCCTGATTTTCATGCATTTGCTTGGCAGTCAAGGAGGCAGGATGAAACATGCATATATTCTGATGGCGTTCATGCTGTCGGCAGCGCTCTTTGCCTGCCAGGACAACCCTGCCCAGCAGTACGGCGACAGTGTGATCAAAGGCTACAAGGACGCGCAGCAGGTGAAGGAAAAGACCGATGTGTCTCAGCTGCGCCGGTCTGCGCAGGAGTTCCACTCCATCAACGGGAGATATCCCGCTGACCTGAAGGAGCTGGAGCAGTTCTCCAGGATCGCGATCGACGCTGAGAAGTACGAATACAATTCCGCGACCGGCGAGATCACCGCGAAGCAGTGATGGACGGGGTTTTGAATATATTGACGTGAAAGGAAGGCGAGCATGTCCGAATTCAAGGGCGTAACAGTGGTCAAGAAGGCGAATGTCTATTTCGACGGCAAGGTGACGAGCAGGACCGTGCTGTTCAGCGACGGGTCAAAGAAGACGCTGGGCGTCATGCTGCCCGGCGAGTACGAGTTCAATACCGGCGAGAAAGAGATCATGGAGATCCAGGCCGGCGAGCTGGACGTGCTGCTGCCGGGCGAGAAGAGCTGGAAGACGGTGAAGGGCGGGGAGTCCTTCGAGGTCCCGGCAAAGGCGAAGTTCAAGCTCAAGGTGAAGAGCCTGGCTGACTACGTTTGCTCTTTTATCGCTTCCTGAGGCGGGTGCAGTCCCCGTTGCTTTTCTTTGCGACCTTTGCGCATTGCGGGAGGCGCCTCTGTTTTTTTTGATTCACGTGCGCTTCAACGGATTTGCCTTTGGCCTGTCCGGTGTGGTACTATCCTTCGTCGGCAGAAGGAGGAATGATATGGCGGCGCCCAAGCGTGATCAGCGCGTTGTTGCGGAGTTCAAGCGGCGGATGGCGCGGCAGCTCTACGCCATCGGCACAACGATCTTTCTGCTCATGATGGTGATGTGGAAGCAGGGCCATCCCGGCCTGTTCATCGGCGAGCTGTCCCGGTCCGCGGTGCTTTCGCTGGAGTTCATTCTGATCGGCGGATTCATCGCTTTTTCGGCCGTGAACTGGCGCTGCCCGGCCTGCAATGCCTACCTCGGCGCCGGCATCAACCCTCCGCGCTGCAGGAAATGCGGGGCGCCGCTGCAGTAGCGAGCCCGATGGCGCGGATCGGGATGCATCTTCAATCATTAACCTGGAAAAGGCATTTGGACGCGGATCGAATCTGATAAAATCGGATCAAGGCTGATAAAAACAAAAAGTATCTCCGTATAATCATCGCCCTGATAGTTGATCGTCTTTCAATAATAAGCCCGGTTTTTCCGCGTTTATCCGCGACAATCAGCGTCCAGCTGCCGTTTTGAGGATGGATCCCTTTTCTTGCCCGTTACAACCACCGTCTCGTTCATCTTCTTAAGAGTGATATTGCCGAAGCCCGCCTTTTTCAGCCATTCCGTCATTTCCGAAGCGCTGTAGGACCGTCCGCCGTCGGTGTTCACGAGCATGTTGACGCTGAACAGGGCGCCGGGGACCGGCGCGGCGCGGTTCTTTTCGAGGGCGAACTCATGGATGGCGATGCGTCCTCGGGGAGCGAGCGCCTCCCGGACCTTGTTCAGGATGGTCTGATTGTCGCGGACCGAAAAGACATGCAGCACCTGGCTGATCAGCACGAGGTCATAGCCCGCGCCGATGGGGCCAGTCAGGAAGTCGCCCTCCATGAAGTTGATGCCCTTTACCCTTGCTTTCCTGACAACGTCTTTGGCGATGGCGATGGTCTCGGGAAGGTCGAAGAGGGTCACGGGGATGCCGCGTTTCGCAAGCTCCATGCTGTAGGTGCCGGGACCGCCTCCCAGGTCCAATGCCCTGCGAACGCCTTTGAGCGGCAGGGCATCAGTTACCTCTTTCACCCGGAGCGAGGCATTGTTGTGCATGGCCTTGATGAAGGCATCGTGGTTTCGGCCGCGCCGCGCCGGCGTGCCGGTCTTCATTACTTCGTCGAGGCCTGACCAGTTCTGCCAGAGCGATTCGGCGTGGCGCACCATGTCTCCCTGGTACCAGGGGCCGCCGCGTACAAGGAAATTCCGTGCCAGGGGCGCATTTCGATAGGTGCTGCCCGTTTTCCTGAGCAGGTCCAGGGCCGTGAGCGCGTCAAGCAGGATCTCTGTTGCCCGGAGGTCCGTGCCGAGGTCCCGGGCCAGCCTGGCCGCTGTGCCCGGCCGGACAAGGCCGTCGAAGATCCCGTAATTGTTCGCTGTCAGCAAGACACGGGAAATCCAGAATCCGTTCAGCAGCCTGCGGAAGTCCTTTACCTGTTCGAGCGGGGCTTTCTTCATTGGTGAAATCTCCTTTCTATTTATAAAGGAAGATATTATAATAGGCGGCGAGAAGTCAACATTATTCCCAGCAGGGAGGCTTCCATGCCCAAGACGGCCCTGGTCCTGAACGGATGCGGCGCCAAAGGCGCATTTCAGCTCATGGCCGAGAAGTACGCACGGGAGAAGAAGGGATACTCCTGGGACATCATTGCCGGCGTTTCCGTCGGCGCGCTGAACGGCGTGCTGCTTGCCATGGGGAAGCATGAACGGCTGGAACAGATCTGGCGGGAGTTGACGCCTGCCCGGGTCTTCGGCAGGAAGCCGGGGTTCTGGCCCTTCATCAAGCTGCTCTTCGGCGCCAAGTCCGTGTACAGCCGCGGACCTCTCTGGCGGCTTATTGACCGCGAGATCGATCCCGCCCAGGTCAAGGTCCCGATCAGGATCTATGCCGTATCGCTCGCCACCGGCCTCTCCCTGTGCTTTGGCCCTGCCGATCCGTTCTTCAAGCAGGCCGTGCTCGCCTCCACATCCATTCCCATCATCTGGCCGCCGGTGAACATCGGGCCGGGACTCATGTGCATGGTCGACGGCGCAGTGCGGAACATCAGCCCCTTCGGCGATGTGCTCGATTTCGGGCCTGAGGAGCTGATCATCATCGACTGCAGCCCAGCCACACCGCCTGCTCTGCCCTGCCCG
This sequence comes from Nitrospirota bacterium, assembly GCA_037447195.1. Lineage (GTDB taxonomy): Bacteria > Nitrospirota > UBA9217 > UBA9217 > UBA9217 > GWC2-57-13. The sequence continues at coordinate 14,255 of JBBIHD010000016.1, forward strand.
GCCAAGAACGTGCTTGAGATCGGCAGGCGGTCGCTCGAAATTGCGGCCCATGAGCTCTTCCTTACGGATTGCACGGCCATGCTCAGGATCAACAGCATGGTCGAGCAGGCGGCCGGCCGCGGCATCACGCTGCACAATGAGAAGGGAAAGCCCTTCAAACATTACCGGTCCGTTGTCATCGCCCCCACGGAGCCGCTGGACGACGCCCTGGATTTTTCACCCCGGGCGATTGCCCGGTCCATGGAAGCGGGCTGGGAGCGGGCCAGGCAGGTGCTGGGATGACACCGTTTTTTCCGGTGCAATGCCCTGGCTGGGGAGGTGTCCTGTGAAGAAGGGAATGGTCCTGTATCTGTTCCTTGCCCTGGTCATGGCTGCCGCTGCCATGGCCGCGCTCGGGGGCGGTGACGTCCAGTTCCGGGTGACCGGGGCGGGCAGCGTGATGTTTCGTCATGATTCTCACGTGAGTTCGCACGGTCTTGCATGCAAGGCCTGTCATTATCACCTGTATACCACTGTGGCAGGCCACAGCAAGATGACCATGAAAGACATGGAGCAGGGGAGGTCCTGCGGCGCCTGCCACAACGGGGTACAGGCATTTGACGTCCGGGCAAACTGCAATCGCTGTCATATTAAGTAACCGGCTTTCTGCGGCGTGAGTGGCGATCGGCAAAACCTTTCTTTCCGGGTAATTTCAGGGAAATGGCTGCGGCCCCTTGAAAAAACCGGCACTTTGTGATTAAATTGTAAAAATATGCGCCTGCCAGGGGCGCGAGTGCAGGCGAGATCCGGTCCGGCAGTATGGTAGGGAGCGTCACGAGAGCGAGGAGCGACCATGTCGAAAGCAAAGATCCTGCTCGTGGAGGACACCAAGGCGCAGGCCACCAATATCAAGAACTTTCTTGAGGTGACGGGCTATGACGTCATCTGGGTCGAGGACGGCATGTCGGCCATCAAGGTGGCCAAGACAGAGCAGGTGGACGTGATCCTGCTGGACCTGGTGCTGCCGGATATCGACGGCAACGAGGTCTGCCGGTGGCTGCGGCTGAATGAGGACACGCGGGACATCGCGATCATCATGCTGACGGCAAAGGGCGGCACGCCGGACAAGGTCGCCGGATTGACTGCCGGAGCCGACGATTACCTGCCCAAGCCCTTCGACGACGTGGAGTTGAACGCCCGTATCTATGCCTGCCTCAGGACCAAGGCCCTTCAGGACGAACTCAAGAAGAAGAACAAGCAGCTCGAAGACATGCTGACCCAGGTCGAAACGCTTGCCATCACGGACCCCCTGACGGGGCTGTACAACCGGCGGCGCTTCGAGGCCATCCTGACGAAGGAATTCAAGCGCGCCGACCGGTACGAGCATCCGCTCAGCTGCTTCATGATCGACGTTGACCATTTCAAGCAGGTGAACGACCGGTACGGCCATCATGCGGGAGATTTCGTGCTGAAGGAGATCGCCGGCATCATCCAGAAGAACGTGCGCGAGGTGGACACTGCCGCGCGCTGGGGCGGCGAGGAGTTCACAGTGCTGATCCCGAGCACGACCAAGCAGGATTCGCTCCAGGCGGCAGCGCGGATCATGAAGGCTGTTGCCGGCCATTCCTTCTCCGTGAGCCCTGAGCTCAAGATCACGCTCAGCATCGGCGTTGCCGGCTTGCCGGACAAGGCGATAGACACGGAAGAGAAGCTGATCCAGGCCGTTGACGCGGCCCTGTACGAGGCCAAGGAAAAAGGGCGGAACCGTGTCGTGATGGGATAGGCGCTTTGCAGGATACAGGATTACCCTACTGTCCGCCGTCTACTTTATGCCATCCGCTGACTGCTGATTTCTGACCGCTGTCCTTCGCTGCTCTCCCCCGGAACACTCACAGCTCACCATAAAGATCCGCCATTTTCTGCAATGCCCTCGACAGCTCCCGGGACCGTTTTGGCGGAGCATCATGCAACGCCTGCAGCAGCGGTTCACAGAAGAACCAGGTGCAGCGAAAAGGCCTTTGCCAGCGGGGCAGCATGCATCCTGCCGGGCCCATGAACTGGCAGGGACCGTCAGGCGGCATCGTCTCGTCCCGGACAGGGACCTCTTCTCCCAGCGCGATCAGATAGACAACATCCTTTTCCCGGAACAGGCAATGCTTCTGCCTGCAGCAGACGTTAGTGCAGTGCGGGCAGGCCTCAGCGGTATGTTCTTCGATGAGCTGCGAATGCTCGATCAGGAGCCTTTTCAGTTCCGCAGCAGCGGAATGCGTCTTGTTCACGGGACCCTCTGCAGAAAATGATACTGTCTTAAAATGCCGTCAAGGGCGACGATGAGCGTAACAGCCAGCACGAAGCCGTTGATCCGCCGGAAGGCCCGTGACTGGGCGTTGGGAAGCGCCCGGCCCCTATAGGAGCCTATTCCGCCCACGATGAGCCATACGACGCCCGCGCCGAGGAGGAGCGCAAGCAGCGGGGTCCGGACAACTCCGGCCAGGGGGAGCAGAAGGGCGCTCGTAGCCGCGGCGCCGGTCCAGACCAGGGTGAGCCGCGCAAGCTGGCGGTCGTGAAAGACGCGGCGCAGCGAGGGCAGGCCCGCGGATTCGTATTCCTTGCCGTAGCGGAGCACCAGCAGCCAGAAGTGGGGGACCTGCCAGAGATAGAAGAAGAGGCAGAGCAGGAAAAGCTGTCGATCAAGCATCGCTCCGCCGGCAGCTGCCCAGCCTATGGCGGGAGGAAGCGCGCCGACGAGGGCGCCCGGCACGGCGGCAAAAGCCGTTCTTCTTTTCAGGAAGGTGTAGATGCCGTTGTACCAGGCCAGCGCAGAGAGGCCCAGCAGGAGCGCGGCCGGTCCGCCGGCCGGGAGGAGCAGCATGAGGCCGGCGGCGAGAAACGCGCAGGCGATGACCAGGGCTGTGCGGGGACGCATCTCACCCGAAGGAAGGGGACGCTGCCGCGTCCTCTCCATCCTGCTGTCCAGGTCCCGTTCCTGGTACTGGTTCAGCCCTGATGCTCCTGCTGCGAGAAGGAAGACCGATGATGAGGCGAGGAGGGCCGGGCCTGCGTCTCCATGAAAGTGCAGCAGCGCCCCGGCAGCAGCAGCGAGGGCGGCGAAGAGGGAGACGGAAGGCCGCAGCAGCCGGAATACGGCGCTCGGATGTGAGACAAGGCCTGCGGGGCTGATCATTTCAGGGACTTCATATAGAGGATGATCGCCTGTATCTCTGCTTCACTCAGGATGCCTTTCTGGGAAGGCACGATGGGCGGGAAGCCTTTGACGATATCGGTCTGGGGCTCCAGCAAGGACCGCACGAGATATGCGTCATCGGCGACGATCTCCTGCTCTTTCCCATTGGTCACAACGATCGTCTTCCTGCCCGCGATCCCCTTAAAGGTTGGTCCCACCTTGGCGGCGCCGTCCGTGGAATGACAGAGGAGGCAGCCCTTTTCCTGGGCGAGCCGGGCGCCTTCATCAGCCGTCGCTGTCTTCCGTACCGGCTGGACGGGTGCGCGCTCCTTCCGCTCCGCTTTTTTTGCTTCCTCATCGTACCAGGCGGCGAACTTCCTCTCCGGCATGACCTCCACCTTCGTGATCATGGCGGAATGGCCCACGCCGCAGTACTCGGTGCAGAAAAGGTCATAGGAGCCCGGTTCGTCAGGAAGGAACCAGAGGTATGTCTCCATGCCGGGCACGGCATCTTCCTTGACGCGGAAGGCCGGAATGAAAATGCCGTGCAGCACGTCTTCCGAGGTGATGATCAGCTTCACCGGCCTGCCTGCCGGGACCTTCAGCGTGCCGCTCTTTCTGCCGTTCTCATACTCGAAGGACCAGGACCACATGCGCGCAGAGACCTTCACAGGCATGGCGTCCTCGGGCACGGTGCGCATGTACAAAAAGCCCTTCCATCCGGCATAGAAGATGGCCAGGACGAGGATCGTGGGGACGATGGTCCAGACGATCTCGAGCGTCGTGTTTCCCTCGATATTTTCGGCGCGGGGGTTGCGCTTCCTGCTGTAGCGGACCACGAAATAGACCATCGTGACCGTGATCCCCAGCAGCAGGACAAGGGAAATTGCGATGATGAACAGGAACACGTTGTCAACGGTGTTCCATAATGTAGGCCAGCCGGTTACCATGGTCTAATCCCAGTTCAGAGTCCGGAGTTCAGTGTTCGGAGTGGAACATACAAGAGCGACGACGGCGCGTATCCTATCGGAACCACACATCCACGAAGGTGAGCCCGATGATGGTCGCGAGCGTCACGATCGGCGCGAAGAGCATGATGATGAAGATCGGCCGCTCGTAGCGCAGGTGCATGAAGTATAGCAGCACCAGCGTCGTCTTGACCGTGGCGACGGCAAGGGCCGTGATCGTGCTGAAATTCCCCAGGTGCATGCCCGCCACCCAGACCGTCACGCCCGTCAACAGGATGAGCGCCGCCCAGATGCCGATATATGTGCCCGTGGGGATGTTGTGTTCTTGATCGCTCATGATGCCTTATCCGTTTTTCAATAAAAGTTCAAAACCAAGTCCCGCCATGAAGTCTCAAAGGCGCGAAGAAATCCAAAAAAGAGTTTACCCCTCATCGACTGAGAATAATATGCCAGTCATCAATTCACCAGCCTTTTTAAAATTAGGTAACTACTCAGGACCCAAAGAAACATTATCACACGAAGGCGCGAAGCACACGAAGGAAAGCAAATATGAATATAACCTTTTGGGTTCAAACCTAAGCGTTAAAGTCTTTCTTCGTGCCTTTGTGGCTTTGTGTGAGATATGCTTGATCAGCTTCAAGATTTGCACTTTTCAATAGTTACCCCCGCTTTATGCGGACTAGGTTATCAGATACAACAAGGGGAACAGGTATATCCAGACGATATCCACCAGGTGCCAGTAGAGCCCCGAGTTCTCAAGCTTCACGAAATCCGTGCTCGTGATGCGGTCCTGCACTGTCAGGACCAGCATGGCCAGGAGCAGTCCGATGCCGATCAGCACATGCAGGGCATGCAGGCCCGTCATTACATAATAGAGGCCGTAAAAAAGGATGATGCCATGGCTCTGGGCCAGCAGGTCCGGCGAATTCGGATAGAGGCCATGGCTGATCTTGGCGCCCCACTCGAAATACTTGTTCACGAGAAATATGACGGCAAGGAGGATCGTGAGGGACTGAAATACTAACGATGCCGTCTTTGCGCTGCGCCGGACCGCGGCGATGGCCAGGGCCATGGTCAGGCTGCTGGTGAGCAGGATCACCGTGTTCGCCGCGCCGATGGCGACGCTCAGCTCAGCGGCCGCCGTGTGAAAGTCAGCCTGGTACTTCGTGCGGTAGACCGAGTAGACCAGGAACAGGCCGCCGAAGAGGATGATCTCGGTGAACAGGAACAGCCACATCCCGATCTTGGCGCCCGTATAGTCGCGGTGGGGCACTGCTGATGTTTTTGCGAGTTCGGTCATAGTAAAATCTTAATAAGACAAAGCCGCAGGTCAATAAAAGATCAACGCGTTGGAACCGCGAAGGCGCGAAGGACGCAAAGGAAAGCTTCATAATCCATGGTACACGTTTTTCCCCTCTGCGCCCTCTGCGTCTCTGCGAGAAAAATTTCTGTCTCTTAAAGAAAAGGCTCGTCAGGATCCCGGACTAGAAAGCTAGTGCTTGTCATTGAAAGCATAGGGTCCTGTCGTGACCGTGGGTATTTCCGTAAAGTTCTCATGGGGCGGCGGGGAGGAGGTCTTCCACTCGAGCGTTGTGGCTCCCCAGGGGTTGTCGCCGGCCTTCTCGCCTTTGGTGACCGACCGCACAAGATTATAAAGCATCAGCAGCAGGCCCGAAACGAGGATCCAGGACCCGACGGTCGAGATGATGTTGCCTGTCTGGAACTGGGGCAGGTAGTCGTAGTAGCGCCGCGGCATGCCCTGCCAGCCCAGCACGAACATGGGGAAGTACAGCGTGTTGAAGCCGATGAACATGATGAACCACGCAAGGCGGGCCATGCCTTCGCGGTACATCCTGCCGAACATCTTGGGGAACCAGTAATGGAGGCCCGCGAAGAAGGCGAAGGCCGTGCCGCCGAACATGGTGTAGTGGAAATGGGCCACGATGAAGTGGGTGCCGTGGATATGGATGTTCGTGGAGAGCGCACCGTTGATCAGGCCCGTCAGCCCGCCGATGGAGAAGAGGAAGATGAATCCCAGGGTAAAGAGCATGGGCGCGTCGGTCTGGGTAGAGCCGCGGTAGAGGCTTGCCACCCAGTTGAAGACCTTCACGCCGCTCGGAATGGCCACGAGGAAGGTGAGGAGCGAGAACACGACGCGCGAAGCGTCGCTCATGCCGCTCGTGAACATGTGGTGGCACCAGACCAGGTAGCCCACGAGGGCTATGGAGAGGCTCGAATAGGCGATGGCCTTGTAGCCGAAGATGGTCCGGCGCGCAAAGGCGGGTATGACGTCGGAGACAACGCCCATGGCCGGAAGGATCATGATATACACGGCGGGATGCGAATAGATCCAGAAGAGGTGCTCGAAGAGAATCGGGTCTCCGCCTTTGGCCGGGTCAAAGAAGCCCACGCCGAAGTACCGCTCGATGATCACGAGCAGCAGCGTGATGCCGAGCACCGGCGTGGCCAGGAGCTGCACCCAGCCCGTGGCATAGATGGACCACTGGAACAGGGGCAGGCGG
>JBBIHD010000017.1:0-19896 GCA_037447195.1 Nitrospirota bacterium
GGTCTGGCTTAGATCGGAAGTTGGCGACAATCAAGACGCTAAAAGAGAGGTAATGGCTTTCAATTCCTCAGAAGTTTTCTCAACACCAAAGCCGGAAACACTGCTTAATAGGGTTCTTGAGCTTGGTTCGAATCCGGGCGACATTGTCCTCGACTCCTTCGCTGGCTCAGGCACTACCGGCGCAGTTGCTCACAAGATGGGGCGTCGATGGATCATGGTGGAGCTGGGAGAACATTGCCACACGCACATTATCCCGCGCATGAAGAAGGTGATCGATGGGCAGGATCCGGGCGGGATCACGGAGGCCGTGGGCTGGAAGGGCGGTGGAGGCTTCCGGTATTACCGGCTTGCGCCGTCTTTGCTCGAAAAGGACAAGTGGGGCAACTGGGTCATCAACAAGCAGTACAACGCCGCGATGCTGGCTGAGGCGGTCTGCAAGCTCGAAGGCTTCACCTACGCACCGAGCGATTCGATCTACTGGCAGCACGGCCATTCGAGTGAGCGGGACTTTATTTACGTCACTACTCAAAATCTGAACCATGACCAGCTTCAGGCTTTGAGCGACGAAGTGGGGCCAAGCAGGTCACTTCTTGTATTGTGCTCGGCATTCCGTGGCAAGGCGGACCGATACCCAAACCTGACGATCAAGAAGATTCCGAACGCGGTCCTCAAGCGCTGCGAGTGGGGACATGACGACTATAGTTTGCAGGTCGAGAACCTGCCCAATGCGCCGCCGAAGAAGGGTCAGCAATCGTTGTTTGAGGAGGAGGATTCGCCATGACCAGAGCACAGGTGTTGTCTCTCTTGAATGCACACCGCGAGGAGATGCAGAAGCGCTTTGCCGTCAAACACCTCGCGCTGTTCGGGTCGGCTGCCCGCGACGAAATGCGCGAAGGCAGCGATATCGACGTGCTGGTGGCGTTCGAAGGCGCGCCGACGTTCGACGGCTACATGGACTTGAAGTTCTATCTCGAATCGCTCCTGGGGACCGGCATCGATCTCGTCACGGAAGGCGCCGTCAAACCGCGCATGTGGACTCTGATTGAAAAGGAGCTGATCAATGTCGCGTGACTGGACGTTCTACGTCGAAGACATTCTGGAGAGCGCGCGGAAAGTCGCCCGGTACACCCAGGGCATGACGCTTGATGAGTTCCGCGAAAACGACGTGATCTTTGACGCGGTCATCCGGAACCTGGAGATCATTGGAGAAGCCGCCAAGCATTTGCCCGTTGACGTCAGAACGATGATGCCCGAGGTGGAATGGTCGAAGGCGGCCGCTTTTCGCGACGTGATCACCCACCATTATTTCGGCCTGGACGTCCATGTTGTCTGGGACATCGTGAAGAACAAAGTGCCGGCAATCGCAGCGTCAACGGAGACTCTGCTGAAGCGGCTGAATCGGCAGCAGGAGTGAGGCGATCCCTGGAGAGGGCTGTTTTATGAACCGTCACGTCAACGCCATTGCCGGGCGGCTGAGCCTCCGGCAGCCCCAAAGGCGATCCCTTGAGATTCTTGATCGGATCACAGAGATCGTACCGCCGCGCAGAGGGGCCGATATCAACACCGCGCTCGATACGATCAAATCCGAATTTCCGACCGTAACCGACTTTGAGCGGGACTTTCCCTCGCTTTGCTTTGCCCTGGCCACAGGCGTGGGCAAGACGCGTCTCATGGGCGCGTTTATAAGCTATCTGCATCTCGCTCACGGCATTCGTCATTTCTTTGTTCTTGCGCCGAACCTGACCATCTACAACAAGCTCATTACCGACTTTACGCCCAATACCCCGAAATACGTCTTTAAGGGCATCGCTGAGTTTGCCGTCGAGCCTCCGAGCATTATCACCGGCGACAATTATGAGTCCGGCGTCGGAGTGCGGGGAACGCTTCCCGGCATTGACCTGTCGGTTCACGTAAATATCTTCAACATCTCGAAGATCAATTCCGAAGTCCGGGGAGGGAAGTCGCCTCGCATCAAGCGCCTGTCCGAGTATATCGGGGAGAGCTACTTCGAATACCTTGCCGGTCTGGACGATCTTGTTCTTATCATGGACGAGTCGCACCGGTATCGGGCGTCAGCGGGAGTTCGCGCTATCAATGAGCTGAAGCCTGTTCTGGGGCTGGAGCTGACCGCCACGCCGCTTGTAGAGACACCGAAAGGTCCCGTCAAGTTCAAGAACGTGATCTTCGACTATCCCCTGGCAAAGGCCATGGCGGACGGCTTCGTGAAGGAGCCCGCTGTCGTTACGCAAAAGAACTTCAACCCCAAGCAGTTCACCCCCGAACAGCTTGAGCAGATAAAGCTCGAAGACGGCATCCGGTTGCATGAGAACACCAAGGTTGAGCTGGAAACTTATGCGCGCCAGACAGAGCAGCGGATTGTGAAGCCCTTCATGCTGGTCATCGCGCGGGACACGACGCATGCCGGGCAACTCATGGCCCATATCAAGTCGGATAAATTCTTCGAGGGCCGGTATAAAGACAAAGCGATCCAGGTCGATTCCAGCAAGACCGGGGCGGAAGAAGATGAAATGGTCGAGCGGCTATTGAAGGTGGAAAGCCCAGACGAGCCCACGGAGATCGTGATTCACGTGAACATGCTCAAGGAAGGCTGGGACGTGACGAACCTGTACACCATCGTCCCGCTCAGGGCCGCCAATGCCCGAGTTCTGATCGAACAATCTATCGGGCGTGGCTTGCGGCTGCCTTACGGCAGGCGGACAGGTGTGAACAGCGTGGACCGGTTGAACATCGTCGCCCATGACCGCTTCGAGGAGATCATAGCCGAGGCGAACAAACCGGATTCCGCGATCCGGCTCCAGCAGGTCATTCTTGACCCGGCGACGGATTTTCAGAAGATGCAGAGCGTTGTGGTTCCGTCGAATTTGTCGCTCATGATCGGGGCGGCGTCGAAGCCTCCCGAGAATATACCGTCTGCGGAGCCGGTTAGGCCGGTGTTCGCCACTGAGGCCGAGCAGCAGATGGCCCAGGCAACGGTGAATGTCATTAAGAAGTACGAGAAACTCCCCTCTTCTGCCCATCTTCGTGACCCTGACGTTCAAAAGATGCTTGCAGAGGAAGTTGCCGAGGTTGTTGCGCCCTATCAGCAAGCATTGCCCGGCGTCAAGGATACGATAGACCTTTCCGAAATCGTGGCGAAAACAATCGATCTTGTCATCGCCCAGACCATCGACATTCCGCGCATTTCCGTTGTGCCGAAAGGCCGGATGAGCACGGGTTTCCATCATTTCATCCTCGATTGCTCAACCATCAATTATCAGCCTGTGGAGCACGATCTGCTTATTCAGGTTCTGCGGACGAAAGAACAGGAGACCCTTGCCGCGGGCGGATTCACTCAGCAGGAACTGCGCAGGGAGGATTACCTGGTGCGTGGCCTGATGGATTTCGATGACATTTCCTATGACGAACATGCGGACATGCTCTACGATCTGGCCGGGCAGATGGTGAAGCATCTACGATCGTACCTGTCCGAGGACGCGGCCCGGAACGTTCTGATCTACTACCAGAAACCGCTTGTCAATGCCATCCACGCCCAAATGCAGGCGCACCTTTGGGAGGAGAGGGTTGAGCACGACGTTGTAGTCAGCAAAGGCTTTCAGCCACTCAAGGAAAGCGCGGGCACCAAGAGGGACGGCGAACCTGTGTACGATTTCCGTGATGCCGTTGAAGATAAGGCCAGAATTGGTCAGATGTTCTTCGGAGGCTTCAAGCACTGCTTGTTTTCGATTCAGAAGTTCCAGTCCGATACGGAGCGCAAACTCGCGGTCATTCTCGACCGGGAAGCCCGGAAATGGTTCAAGCCTGCAAAAGGGCAGTTCCAGATATACTATAAACTGGGTGTCGAACAGCCCGAATATGTGCCGGACTTCGTTGCCGAAACCGACGCCTGCATCTATATGATGGAATCCAAGGCGAAAACCGATATGCAGAGCGCCGAAGTCCAGGCGAAGAAGAACGCCGCCGTCACATGGTGCAGCCATGCGACAAAGCACGCCGAGGAAAACGGAAAGAAACCTTGGAAGTACGTGCTCATCCCCCATGACGAGGTTACGGATAATATGTCGATTGCCGGCTTGGTGAGCCAGTTTGGAAGGTGATTTGCGAGCAGACTTTATTAGCGTCCTGGTTCATATGGTTCCTTACTCCTCCACGATTCTGTAGCTGTGCGTGATCGTCCCTGTCTTTGCCAGGGTTGCGCCGACGGAGCAGTACTTGTCGAGGGAGAGCTGTATCGAACGTTCCACGGCCTGCTGCTCCACGCCCTTGCCTTTCACGACATACTCGATATGCACTTCCTTGAAGATGTGCGGGTAGTCGTCCTGCTGTTCGCCCTTGACGTTCATTTCCAGTCCGGTCACGTTCTGGCGCTTCTTTCTCAGGATCGAGATCACGTCCATGCCCGTGCATCCGCCGAATCCCACGAGCAGCATTTCCATGGGCCGCAGGCCTGCATTCCTGCCGCCCACGGGCTGGTCGGCGTCCATGGTGATCCTGTGGCCCGTGCCTGATGTTCCCCTGAACTCCATGCCGTCAACGAGGGTGACTTTCGCCTTCATTCGGTAATTTCCTCCCTGTTCTTCGATCTTTGCAGCGTCGCCATGCTAACAGATGTGCGAAAGGGTGTCAAGAAAGCCGGATAGCATGTGTCAAGCCGGATAGCATGTGTCAAGCCGGATAGCATGAAATGCCTGCATTCGTTCATGGAATAATGCTCTTCTGGGCGGCCCGCCTGCATCCTGAGAAGGGTTCTGCATTGTTGTTTTAGGGATCACGGTTTCGAAACGACTGAACTGGTTCATTCCAACGCCGCTTTTGTGGAGTAAAAACCTGCATATTTTTGGTTAAATTACCAATTTGAATATTACATGCTTTAACTATCTGAAAATATGAATAATAAATCGCAAATCTCTCTTAGTGGATAAAAATCAATTGGTAAAAAAGCCAAACATAAGAACAGGAGAGGGCTGGATCGGAATGGTTTTTTTGTTTTAATATTGGTGCGTTATATTTTCTCCCGGGCGCTATCTGTCATTGGCAGTTAAATTGCATTTTGTAGCGGACGAGTTTGCAAAATTAAAATTATGCGACAGTACCATTCCGGAGCCTTAAGAAATATCTGGCGACATAAGTATTAATTTTCAGTCTATTATGGCCGGATTAGTTTTTTTTATTTGACAAAAAAATATATATGAAAGATACTACGGCTTCTTATCATACTGAATTCCCAAAGCGTACAAGCAAGATTACGGAAACCCCATAAAGCTATCTGTATCACGTAATGGCTCTTCGCCGGCGATCCCCTGTACAGGGATGATTTCCTGAACGGGCCGATCGGCGCGCAAGCGCGGCGATCCTGGAACATATCCTCACAATTCAGATACTGAACAGCTGTCATTCGACAGGCTTGGTCTGTTTCGTCACGGTTCACAGGATATTCACGAAAGGGGGGTGTGCCAGCGATACATGCGTTTCGAGCCGTACTTTGTCCTGAAGATTCTTCGCTGCCCGTCGAACTGAACGGCAGCGGGGCTGAACGATGAAGGCGTCGCATTGAACAGGTTGCTGAAACTATTTTTATAAGGAGGGTTTCCGTAATGAGCAAAGATGGAAAAACACCGTTGCTTGACGATCTGGAAAAAGGCGCATGGCCGAGTTTCGTGAAGGAGATGAAAAAGGCCGCTGTCAAGAAGGATTCGGCAAAAGACCTTCTCGGCATTCTCGAAAGATCCTACAAGGACAAGATCGGCCACTGGAAGCACGGCGGCATCGTGGGCGTGCTCGGCTACGGCGGAGGCGTCATCGGCCGCTACTGCGACCTGCCCGAGGAATTCCCCGGCGTTGCCCATTTCCACACGGTCCGCATCAACCAGACCGCCGGTTTCTTTTACACCTCCAAGGCGCTGCGCGAGCTCATGGACATCTGGGACGAGCACGGAAGCGGCCTGACCAACTTCCACGGCTCCACGGGCGACATGATCCTGCTGGGAACCACCACGGACCAGCTTGAGTCCATTTTCGCCAAGACCACGGCAAAGGGCTGGGACCTCGGCGGATCGGGCTCCTGCCTGCGCACGCCGAGCTGCTGCGTCGGCATGGCCCGCTGCGAGTTCTCGAGCATCGACGCCATGGAGATCTGCGACAACCTCACCCATGAGTTCCAGGACGAACTGCACCGCCCCGCGTTCCCCTACAAGTTCAAGATCAAGGTTTCGGGCTGCGCCAATGACTGCACCGCCTCCGTTGCCCGCGCCGACCTTTCCATCATCGGCACCTGGAGGGACACGATCCAGGTCGACCAGGCCGAAGTGAAGAACTACGCCAAGGACATGGACATCAAGGCCGAAGTGACGGACATGTGCCCCACCCGGTGCATGAGCTTCGACGGCAGCACGCTCAAGATCAACGACAAGGACTGCAACCGCTGCATGCACTGCATCAACCGCATGCCGAAGGCGCTCCGTCCCGGCAAGGAAAAGGGCGCTACGATCATGCTCGGCGGCAAGGCCCCGATCGTGACCGGCGCGCTGATGAGCTGGGTCATCGTTCCCTTCATGAAGCTTGAGAAGCCCTATGACAATCTCAAGGACCTGATCCGCAAGCTCTGGGAGTGGTGGGACGACAACGGCAAAAACCGCGAGCGCATCGGCGAGCTCGTGGACCGGCTCGGCATGAAGTCCATGCTCGAAGCGACCGGCCTGCCGCCGGTACCGCAGATGGTGAAGGCCCCGAGAACGAACCCTTATGTGTTCTGGGCGCCGGAAGACGTGAAATAATAAAATTCCTTGAGGAGGAATACCTATAATGGCTGACAAACCGAAAAGAATAACAGACATTGGAGCGCCTCATTACAGCAAATTTCTCCCTCCCGTGATCGCCAAGAACTACGGGAAGTGGAAGTATCATGACATGATCAGCAAGGGCGTTATGAAGCACGTGTCCGAGACGGGCGATGAGCTCTACACGGTCCGCGTAGCAACGCCGCGCCTTGTGAGCACGGACTACATCCGCGAGATGTGCGATATTGCCGAGAAGTTCAGCGGCGGGCACCTGCGCTGGACCACGCGGCACAACGTCGAGTTCTTCCCGGCGAAGGACCAGGTTGACGCCCTCCAGGCGGATCTCAAGAAGCGCGGCCACCTGGTCGGCGGCATCGGCTACGGCATCAGCAACGTGGTGCACACCCAGGGCTGGGTCCACTGCCACACCCCGGCAACGGACGCTTCGGGCGTTGTGAAGGCCGTCATGGACGACCTGCATGAGTACTTCACGACCAAGTCCCTGCCCGCCCGCGTCAGGATCGCGCTGGCCTGCTGCCTCAATATGTGCGGCGCCGTGCATTGCTCCGACATCGCTATCCTCGGCATCCACCGCAAGCCGCCACGGGTCCTCGATGCCACACTGGCGAACCAGTGCGAGATCCCCACGACGATCGCTTCCTGTCCCACGGGCGCCATCAGCCCGAACCCGGCGGCGAAGTCCGTGAAGATCAAGGAAGAGCGCTGCATGTACTGCGGCAACTGCTACACCATGTGCCCCTCGCTGCCCCTGGCAGACGCGCAGGGCGGCGGCATCTCCATCTGGGTGGGCGGCAAGGTGTCGAACGCCCGCGGCCCGGCCCGCATGTCCAAGCTGGCCATCCCGTTCCTTCCGAACAATCCGCCCCGGTGGCCCGAGGTCGTGAAGGCCATACGGCACCTGGTTGAGGTCTACGCCAAGGATGCTCGCAAGCATGAGCGCATGGGCGAGTGGATCGAGCGGATCGGCTGGGAGCGTTTCTTCAAGCTCACCGGTCTGCCCTTCACCTATCAGCATATCGACGATTTCACCTTTGCCCGTGAGACGTTCCGCATGACCCCCACCTTCAAGTGGGAGTAGGATGCAGTTGCTAGATGACCGGCCTCCCGGAGACGTCTCCGGGAGGCCGGTTTTTCAAGTTCGTTGAGTGAAATTCTGAGAGGAGCCCACATGGACGCCCAGGAACTGCAGAAGAAGATTTACGATCTGGTTGAAAAAAACATGGGAAAGAAAAAGATGAAGGCCGGCGACATCACGAAGGCAATGGAAGCCGAAGGCGCGGCCCGGGACGAGATCAAGGCCGCGATCCGCGAACTGGTTGACGGCGGCAGACTCGTCTACTCCTATTTCGGCGGCAGCTTCATCGAAATCCCCCATAAGGAAGGCTCGGCCAATCCCTGATGCTGCGCATTCCGAGGGTGGTGTTTTCGGCCGTCCGCGGAGGGTCGGGGAAGACGATCATTTCCATCGGGGCCGTTTCCGCCTGGCGCAGGCAGGGCAGGCGGACCGGCGTTTTCAAGAAAGGTCCTGATTTCATCGATGCCGGCTGGCTCGGCGCAGCGGCCGGCAGCGAGTGCTATAACCTCGATCTCTTTCTGATGGAGCCAGGCGCGATCCTCCGTTCCTTTGCGGAACATACCATGGGGGTCGACGCAGCAGTGATCGAGGGGAACCGGGGGCTCTTCGATGGGTTGGACGAAGCGGGCACGTACAGCACCGCCCGCCTCGCCCGCCTCCTCGCTGCCCCGGTCGTTCTTATTGTAGATTGCACAAAGGTCACGGCGACCGTTGCGGCCCTGGTGCTTGGATGCCGCGATTTCGATCGTGCCGTGAGCCTGCGGGGCGTGATCCTGAACCGGGTCGCTTCAGGCCGGCAGGAAGCGGTGATCCGGAAGGCCGTGGAAGGGGCCACGGGAATACCTGTTGTAGGCGCTGTCCCGCGTCTGCGGCAGGAGGAATTTCCCGAGCGGCACATGGGGCTTACCCCCTTCCAGGAGCATCCTGCAGTCAGCAGCGCGATCGCGGCAGCGGGCGCGATGGCGGAAAAATATATCGATCTGGACGTTCTTTGGAATATCGCGTCTGAAGCGCCTGATGTGGACATGCCCGCGGCAGCGAGCGTGTCCGGCTCAGGGGACGCTGTACGTATCAGGATCGGCATCATCCAGGACCGGGCCTTTCAGTTCTATTATCCCGACAACCTGGAGGCGCTCAGAGAGCAGGGTGCCGAACTGGTGCAGATCAACGCTTTGAAGGATCCCGGGCTTCCCGCGATCGACGCCCTGTATATCGGCGGCGGTTTTCCCGAGACGCAGGCCGCGGAGCTTGCAGCGAACGACAGGTTCTGCCGGTCCCTCAGGGCCGCTGTCGAGAAGGGGCTTCCGGTCTACGCTGAGTGCGGGGGCCTCATTTACCTCGGCAGAAGCCTGCAGGCCGGCGGCAGGACCTATCCCATGGCGTCAGTGCTGCCGGCGGATTTTGTGCTTGAAAAGAGGCCGCAGGCCCATGGGTATACCATAGTGGAAGCAGGCAATAACCCCTTCTTCCCTGCCGGGACCGTGCTCAAGGGCCATGAGTTCCATTATTCCCGGATCGCGAATCATGAGGACCTTTCGGGAATGGGGCTGCTGATGAAGCGCGGTGTCGGCATCGACGGGAAGAAGGACGGTCTGGTCTATAAGAATGTGCTGGCCGCCTATACTCATATTCATGCCCTCGGCGCACCTGGCTGGGCAGAGGGTATGGTGCGTAAAGCGCGGGAGTACAGGAAGAGGGCAGGGCAGGAGACAGGGTGAGTACGGAATCACGGCAAGGCAAAGGGGTCTACTGTCCGTTCTGTTCCAGTCCGCTCGCGCGGCCGAAGCCGATCCCCGTCGGGGTGGGCGTCACGGTGGACGGCGGCGAGTGCGCATGCGGGGCCCGCTACCTGGTGGACCCCACGGGAAAGAACGTGGGCGAGCTCATGATGCATGGGCTCACCATGATGGGCGAGTCTCTCTCGCGGGGACCGCTTGATCTTGCCCAGGGCGTCGACTTCGATGAAGTCATCTGGAGCTATGATTGGCGGATACACCGCTCCTATGGCGAGCCGGAGGGCTACATGGACGGTCGGGGCAGGCTCTATGTATTCCGCGAGAGAAAAAAGACCTCCTGATCAGCGCTGGGCAGGGAGCACTGGCGTCGGCTAAATTGAAACTCGTTACGAGTGTATCAATTACCAATTCAATGAAAGGGGTACAAAACAATGGCAATGGTTGATGTTAAAGGGAAGTCAATCGAAGTGGATGAGGACGGCTTTCTGGCCAACCTCGATGACTGGAGCTTGGATGTGGCGAACTATTTCGCCGAGGTCGAGGGCATCGATATGACCGACCAGCACTGGGAAGTCGTGAATTTTCTGCGCGACTATTACAAGCAGTACCAGATCGCGCCGATGATCAAGATCCTGGTGAAGGAGATCGGCAAGAAGCTCGGACCCGACAAGGGCAACACCAAGTATCTCTATGAGCTGTACCCGGGCGGACCGGCAAAGCAGGCCTGCAAGATCGCGGGCCTTCCGAAGCCGACGGGCTGCGTGTAAGGATATCGCGCCCGCAGTCGGTACGTTTCTGCCCCTGCGGACTTTGGCGCAGGGTGCGTTCCGCAGATCCCTGCCGCCGGGGGGCGGGGAACGTGCATCAGAGGCGGGTACGGGCGGCATCCAGGCAGGGCCAAAGCAGGGGATAGTTGAAAGATTATCCCCTGTTTTTTTATCTACCAGGCATCTCCAGGGAGGTGATTGATCATGAAGCTGGCCGTTTTTCTGAGCGATTGGAATCGGACCGAAGCGACCCTTGAAAGACTGAAGGCGGACAAGATGGGCGTTATTCTCGTCGGCAACGGCATCTATCACGCCGTGGTGAAGACCGGGGGCAAGGATTCACCGGTGCTCTCCACAGCGGGCGCGAGCTTTTACGTGCTGGCCGACGACCTTGAGACGCGCGGGTACGCCGCGGCGAACGTGAATTCCAAGGTCAAGGTCGTGAGCTACGGCGACATTGTCGACCTGATCATGAAGGACTACGAAAAGACCGCGTGGCTGTAGTGAATCCCGAAGGGTGAGGGATGCGGGACGAGGGATGAGTATGCGCCCATCGTCCGAGCGAACGGAAGTGAGCGGTCGTCCATCATCCATCATGAATGTAAATAGGAGGATACCATGGGAGAATTGACCTTAGGTGTTTTTCCCTCGCTCGTCGGCTCGATGTCGCTTGATTTTTCCTTCAAGCTTGCTGAAGCCGCGATGGAGAAGGGGCACAAAGTGAACATGTGGCTGTCCGGGAACTCGGTCATGATGGCCAAGAAGGGCCAGAAGGCGTTCAAGGACTATTCGCATAACGAAAAGAAAATGAAGGAACTGATAGGCAAGGGGATGGAGATCACCGTGTGCGAGGCCTGCGCCGAAGCGCGGGGCTACCACAAGGAGGACACGCCGGAGGGAATGAAGCGGGCCAGCATGGACTGGTATCTGGCGAAGACCGTCAAGACCGACCGGCTGCTCCATATAGGAGGTGAGTAATGGCTGCTGTAAAGCTGCTGTTCGTGGTACAGAGACCGCCGTATAAGAGCGAGAATCCCCGCCTGGCGCTGACCCATGCCATCGCGAGCCAGACGGCCGAGATCTATATGGATGACGGCGATTCCGTGGCGCCCATCGTCGCCTTTGTGGGCGACGGGGTGCTGAACGCCGTGAAGGGCCAGAAGGCCATGGACCGCTACGGCGTGACCAGCACGGAGATGCATATCAAGAGCAGCCTGATGATCGATATGCCCATCTGGGTCTGCAAGGAAGACATGGAGCGGCTTGGGCTGAAGGAAGACCAGATGGTCACCGACGCCGAGGAGCTGGGCGCCGACCTCAAGACCAAGTTCGTGTCCTTTGCCGAGATCCAGAAGGAGATGGAAGGGACGAACCATCTTCTCTTCTTCTAGAGCACCCTACCCTGCAGCAGCGGCTGCAGGGTTTTTCTTTGGATGCAGGCCGGATGCGGCCGCAGGGGGAGCGTACTACCGGATATGGACCTGAACGCATTGCTGAGAGAGAAGCAGTCCGCCATCACCGCGAAGTGGTTCGAATCGGTACTGGCGGCCTATCCGGAAAATACCGCCAATATCTACCGGAAGTCTGAGGCACCGTTCACGAACCCCGTGGGCCACAATGCCCGCCAGGGGGTCGAAGGCCTCTTTGATGCGCTCCTGAAGGGCGTCATGCTGAACGAGGCTTCGGCATTTCTCGATGCCATCGTTCGGGTCCGGGCGGTCCAGCAGTTCCCGCCCTCCCAGGCGCTGTCGTTCATCTACGAGCTCAAGAAGATCGTGCGCGCCGAGATCGGCGCAGCGGCAGCCGGGCAGGGTCTGACCGGGGACCTCGACGCCTTCCAGTCGACCATCGACGATCTGGCCCTGTTCGCCTTTGATCTTTACATGGGATGCCGGGAAAAGCTCTTCGAGATCAAGGTGAACGAAATAAAGAACAGCACCTTCCGACTGATCCAGCAGGCGAACCGGGTCGGCGGAAAGCAGGAATGAATGTCTGATCACCAGGATGCTCGTATCTTAATCAAAGAAACGAGGTAGCGATATGAAAGTTCTTGTCTCATTCTTCGCAGTTCTAGCTCTTGCCTCGGTCGCCTATGCTGCAGTCGAGGTGGCAAATCTGCAGTATCTGTTCGGGGTCATCATCCCCTACGCGGCCTTCGCGGCCTTTCTTGCCGGCGTCGTGTTCCGCATCCTGAAGTGGGGGTCATCGCCCGTTCCCTTCCGGATACCGACCACCTGCGGGCAGCAGAAGACCCTTCCCTGGATCAAATCAAGCAAGCTCGAAAATCCCTCGGGAACGCTCGGCGTCATCGGCAGAATGGCTCTGGAAGTGCTCTTCTTCCGTTCCCTCTTCCGGAACCTCAAGACGCAGCTGAACGACGGTCCGCGGCTTGCTTACGGCGAGGCCAAGTGGCTCTGGCTCGCGGGACTGGCCTTTCACTGGTCCTTCCTGATCATCCTGCTCCGGCACATGCGGTTCTTCATGGAGCAGGTTCCCCTGCCGATCACGATGATCGAGAGCCTCGACAGCTTTCTGCAGATCGGCGCGCCGCTGCTGTACATGACCGACGTGGTCCTGCTGCTTGCCGTCACCTATCTTTTCATCAGGCGCGTCGGCATCCCGCAGCTCCGGTATATATCGCTTATCAATGATTACTTCCCGCTCTTCCTGATCCTCGGCATCGGCGTGACGGGCGTGCTGATGCGCTATTTCTTCAAGGTGGATGTGGTGGGCGCGAAGATGCTGGCCATGAGCCTCATCAGCCTGAAGCCCGCGCTTCCCGAGGCCCAGATCGGGGCGCTCTTCTATACCCATCTTTTCCTGCTGAGCGTGCTCTTCGCCTATTTTCCCTTCAGCAAGCTCACGCACATGGCCGGCGTCTTCCTGAGCCCCACGCGGAACATGGCGAACAACAGCCGTGCAAAGCGGCATGTCAATCCCTGGAACTACCCGGTCCATGTGCATACCTACCAGGAGTATGAGGACGAGTTCAGGGAAAAAATGAAAGGCGCCGGGCTTCCGGTAGAAAAGGAGTAGACATGGCTAAACTTCCGAAACCCGAAGAATTATCCAAGATCGATTACACTCCGCCTTCCAAGGGGTGGATGGACACGCCGACGGAGTTCAAGCCGGGCATGTTCTGCCATGGGTCCAAGCCCAAGAGCCTCGAGACGATCGAGTTCCCGAACCCCCGGGAGTGGCGGCCTGCCGATGCGGACTGGAAGCTGCCCGAGAACTGGAAGGAGATCCTGCTGGAAGGCATTGCCGACCGGCTGAAGAAATACCGCTCCTTCCGGCTCTTCATGGACATCTGCGTGCGCTGCGGCGCCTGCGCCGACAAGTGCCATTTCTTCATCGGCACGGGCGATCCCAAGAACATGCCGGTGCTGCGGGCCGAGCTGATCCGGTCGGTCTACCGCAAGGAATTCACTGCGGCCGGAAAGATCTTCGGCAAGATGGCCGGAGCGCGGGAGCTCACCGTCGATGTGCTGAAGGAATGGTGGTACTATTTCTTCCAGTGCACGGAATGCCGCCGCTGCTCCGTCTTCTGCCCCTACGGCATCGACCAGGCCGAGATCACGATCATCGGCCGGGAGCTTCTGAACCTGCTGGGCCTGAACATCGAATGGATCGCCGGTCCCGCCGCGAACTGCTACATGAAGGGAAACCATCTCGGCCTGGAGCCCCACACCATCGTGGGCAACCTCGAATACATGCTCGACGACATCGAGACGGTGACAGGCAAGAAGATAAAGCCCACCTTCAACCGGAAGGGCGCTGAGATCCTCTTCGTCACCCCCTCGGGCGATCTCTTCGCCGACCCGGGCACCTATACCGCCATGGGCTACCTCATGCTGTTCGAAGAGCTGGGGCTCGACTATACCTGGAGCACCTACGCCTCCGAGGGAGGCAACTTCGGCTTCTTCACGACCAACGAACTGGCAAAGCGGCTGAACTCCAAGATCTATGCCGAGGCAAAGCGGCTGGGCGTGAAGTACATCATCGGCGGCGAGTGCGGCCACATGTGGCGCGTCATTCACCAGTACATGGACACCTGGAACGGGCCTGCCGATTTCCTGGAAGTGCCCAAATCACCCGTCACCGGCACGGTCTTCGAGAATGCGAAGTCCTCGAAGATGATCCACATCGCCGAGTTCACGGCCGACCTGATCAAGAACGGCAAGCTCAAGCTCGACCCGAGCCGCAACGACAATCTCAGGGTCACGTGGCACGACTCGTGTAATACATCGCGCGGCATGGGATTCCTTGAAGAGCCGCGGTACGTGCTGAAGAGCGTGGTGAACCATTTCCACGAGATGCCCGAGGACACCATCCGGGAGAAGACCTTCTGCTGCGGCAGCGGCTCGGGCCTGAACGCGTCCGAGAACATGGATCTCAGAATGAAAGGCGGCCTGCCTCGGGCCAACGCGGTGAAGTACGTGCATGACCACTATGGCGTGAACATGCTCGCGAACATCTGCGCCATTGACCGCGCGTCCCTTCCGCCGCTGATGGACTACTGGGTCCCGGGCGTGAGGGTTGCCGGCCTGCATGAGCTGGTGGCGAACGCGCTGATCATGAAGGGAGAAAAGGAGCGGACGACGAACCTGCGCGGTGAACCCCTTCCGGGCATGGAACAGAAGGAGGAATCGGCATGAGATTGTACAACGGAGGCCTGATCATTACAGGGATCGTCGTGTTCCTGGCGCTGGCGACCTTCCCGTTCACCTACAACATCGGCAAGGCCAATGCCAAGCCCGATATCAAGCTCGAGCCGGCCATTAAGAAGAGCGAGGAGCTGTTCGGCAAGAAGCAGTGCGTTGAGCCTAAGGAGTGGATGCGGCGCGAACACATGGTGCTGCTGAACCACTGGCGCGACGCCGTGGTGCGCGATGAGAACCGCGGGTACCTCAGGAAGGACACGGGCGCCCGGTTCAATATGAGCCTGCAGAACGAGTGCATGCAGTGCCATTCGAGCAAGAAGAACTTCTGCGACCAGTGCCATAATTACATCGCGGTAAAGCCCTTCTGCTGGGACTGCCATATAGCACCGACGGAAAAGGAGGAGGCGGGATCATGAGCATGAAGAGGAGAGATTTTCTGAAGATCGCCGGCATTTCCTCCATCCTGAGCGTGGGGGCGAAGATCGCCGAAGCGACCCATCCGACGTGGATCGCCGGTCCGGATCCCAAGCAGCTGGAGCCGAACAAGCAGGCGCTGACGGCAAAGCGGTGGGCCATGGTCGTGGACATGAAGAAGTTCAGGACCGAAGCCGACACGCTGAAGGTCATCGACGCCTGCCACCGGGCGCATAATGTGCCCGATTTCCGCACTGCCGACGGCAAGGTGGACAAGAAGCTCGAGGTCAAGTGGATCTGGCAGGCCGGATATGAGCGCGCCTTCCCGGGCCAGGACAACAAGTACATGAGCGACCAGCTCAGGAAGATGCCCTTCCTGGTGCTGTGCAATCACTGCGACAATCCGCCCTGCGTGCGCGTCTGCCCCACCCAGGCCACCTACAAGATAAAGGGCGGCATCACGATGCAGGACATGCACCGCTGCATCGGCTGCCGGTTCTGCATGGCCGGCTGCCCCTACGGCGCCCGGAGCTTCAACTGGGTCGACCCGCAGCGGGCCGCCAACCTGGATGTCAAGAAGGGCGGCAAGCTGAACACCGAATATCCCATGCGCACGAAGGGCGTCGTGGAGAAGTGCACCTTCTGCACGGAACGGCTCCAGAACGGCAAGATGCCTGCCTGCGTCGAGGCGGCCCCCAAGGGCGCGCTGCTCTTCGGCGACCTGGATGACCCGGGCTCGGAGATACGCAAGATCGTCACGACCAGGTACACCATCAGGCGCAAGCCCGATCTGGGAACCGGGCCGGCCATCTACTATCTCATAGGAGGAAGCGACCATGCTTGAGAAAGCGCTTGAGGGAAGTAAAAAATACTGGGCATGGCTGATCCTTCTGAGTGCCCTGGCTGCCGTGGGATTCTACTTCTATCTCCAGCAGTATGCATACGGACTGGGGCTCACGGGCATGCACCGTGATGTCTCCTGGGGGCTCTATATCGGCCAGTTCACCTTCCTGGTCGGCGTCGCCGCCTCGGCCGTGATGCTCGTGATCCCCTATTATCTCCATGACTACAAGAAATTCGGCAAGATCGTGATCCTGGGCGAGTTCCTGGCCATCGCGGCCGTGCTGATGTGCATGCTGTTCATCATGGCCGACATGGGCCAGCCCTCGCGGTTCATGAACATCATGCTGCATCCCACGCCGGGCTCGGTCATGTTCTGGGACTTCCTCGTGCTCGCCGGCTATCTTACGCTGAATGCGCTGATCGGCTGGGTGACCCTCGGCGCGGACAGGAAGGGCATGCCCCCGCCCAAGTGGATCAAGCCGTTCATCTATCTTTCGATCCCCTGGGCCATCAGCATCCATACGGTCACGGCTTTCCTGTACGCGGGCCTTCCGGGCCGGCATTTCTGGCTCACCGCCATCATGGCTGCGCGGTTCCTGGCCTCGGCCTTCGCCGCCGGCCCGGCGTTGCTGCTGATGCTGGCGCTGATCGTGCGGAAGCTGACCAAGTTCGACCCGGGCAAGGAGCCCATCCAGGCCCTGGCAAAGATCGTCACCTATGCCATGTTCGCCAACGTGTTCTTCCTGGGGCTTGAATTCTTCACGGCCTTCTACAGCAATATCCCCGGGCATATGCATGCCTTTGACCACCTCTACGCGCACAGCGCCACGCCGCTCGTGCCCATGATGTGGGTGTCATCGGCCTTCGCCCTGATCTCGCTGGGGATGCTGTTCTTCCCGGCTGTACGGAAGAACGAGACGACCCTGGTGCTGGCCTGCATCATGCTGTTCACGTCGCTCTGGATCGATAAGGGCTTCGGCCTGGTGATCGGCGGCTTTGTTCCGAACCCCTTCGATGAGATCCATGAGTACTGGCCCACGGTCCCTGAAGCCATCATCACCGTCGGCATCTGGGCCATCGGCTTCCTGGTCCTGACCATGCTGTATAAAGTTGCTATATCGGTCAGGGAGCAGACAGCAGGGGTCGAGATCGACCACTAGGGGCTTTATCGGCATGCACGGTGGCCGCCCGCTCTTCCCGGGCGGGCGGCCTTTATCCGGGCTTCCGGCCGCGATGCAGGCGAACAGCGTTTTGTCGCAGCAGCGGGGCCGGGAAATTACTGTTGATTTTGCAGGCCTGAGCGTGTAGTATTACAGCAACCCGCCTCCGCGCTTTCGGCAGGATCCACCGGAACATACGCTTACCCGAGCAGGCTTCATGGCAACGGCGAGTGTCCTTTGCGGCGGATCGTGCGTTGGCAGGAAGAAGCGGAACATTTCAGCAAGGAGGAACAAGAAGCATGTACATGGTAACCATCGACAATGGCAAGTGTGACGGCGACGGCACCTGCGCGAACCTCTGTCCGCAGGCGGTCTTTGCAGTGAACGGCGGCAAGGCCGAGGCAGTGAACATGTCCGAGTGCATCAACTGCCTGACCTGCGTGGAGAACTGCCCGCAGAACGCGATCACCATCACCGAGATGTAAGTTCCCGCAGCACGGAATCGCTATCATGCGCCGGGGCGGATGCCCCGGCTTTTTTTGTGCACTGCCGATGCCGAAGCGCGGGCGTGCGCCCCCGCTACTTCCTTCTTTACCTCCCCGGGCCCTTGTGCTAATATGGCTCGCGAACATGGCCATAACCCCTGTCATTATTCCACGATCCAGGCATCAGGTGTCGCGTACGTCCATCAGCCGGAACGCTGTCCGGGTCCTGTACCGGCTTAAGGAAGCCGGCTACCGGGCCTATCTCGTCGGCGGCGGCGTGCGGGACCTTTTGCTGGGGCGGGAGCCCAAGGATTTTGACATTGCGACGGATGCAACTCCCCGCGATGTCAAGAAGCTCTTCCGCAACTGCCGCCTTATCGGCCGTCGGTTCCGACTTGCCCATATTCACTTCCACGACGAGATCATCGAGGTGGCCACGTTCCGTTCCTCGGTCATGGATGCCCCTGAGGCCGAGGAGGCAGGCCAGGATGTTCTGCCTGCGCCCGAGCCGGTGCCAGCTCCGGTCGAGGGCGCGGCCGAAGCCGCGGCGCCCCGTCCCCGTCCTCCCCGGATGCTCAAGACCGAGGATGGCATGATCCTGCGCGACAATGTCTTCGGTACACCCGAGGACGATGCGGTGCGGCGGGATTTCACCGTCAATGCCCTGTTCTACAACATAGCTGATTTTTCCGTCATCGATTACATCGGCGGCATCGAGGACCTGCAGCGGGGGCTGATCCGGCTGATCGGCGATCCCGTGACCCGGTTCACCGAGGACCCGGTGCGCATGGTCCGTGCAGTGCGGTTCACTGCCATGCTCGGCTTTACCATCGAGGAGCAGACCGAGCGAGCCATGATCGAACTGCGCGACAAGGTGGCGCTTGCGTCGCCTTCCCGGTTATATGAAGAGACGTTGAAGCTCTTTTTGCTCGGCGCAGGAGAGAAGACCTACCAGCTGCTCAGAAGATACGGCCTTTTCGGGGTGCTCTTTCCCCACTTGAATGACTGGTTGGGCTCAGAATCCGAAGGGTTTCCCCACACGCGCATTGGAAAAGCCCTGGAATGGGTCGATGCCTGCGTACAGGCAGGCAGGGAAGTACAGCCGACGGTCCTCTTTTCCCTCATGCTGGGCCAGTATCTCGGCGAGAAGGCAGGGCATCATCAGGCCGGCGGCAATGCAGCGCTTCCCGCCCTTGAACAGGCCGTGGCTGGCCTGCTGAGCGAACAGTCCAAGCGGGTGCTGATCCCCCGAAAGGTCGGCATCGCCATTCGGGACGTCCTCTGGAACCAGCACCGCTTTGCGAAGCGGCAGGGCAGGCATCCGTTCTATTTTCTGCGCCGCCCCGGATTTTTCGAGGCCTTTGAATATCTCCGGTTCACGTCGGAAATGACCGGCGAAAGGCAGGACCTCGTTGCCTGGTGGCAGGATTTCATCAGGGCCCATCCGCCCGGGTCCGGCGAAGAGCAGGCCGGGGCTGCCGGCAGAACAGCGCCGGAACGGACCTCCCGCAAAAGGCGCAGGCGGCGGCGGCCTCGCCCAAAAACCCAGACAGCCAAACCCCAGTGATCGCAGCTGAGCAGGCAAACGGGAGCGATCGCCAAAGTGTGGTCCTGAAGAACGCATCTGGACGCGGATCATATCTGATAGAATCGGATCTGGGCTGCTAAAAAAACAGTAATTATCGCGGTAAAATCATCGCCCTGATGGTTAATCCTAAAAAAACATTTAGCCGCGAATTCACCCCGTTAGAAATACGAATCTTCTCACGGGGTAAACGCGAAGTGACGCGAATTTTTTAAAAACGTGAACCAAATGCACGAGTCACCTAACGGGTGAATCACGGAAAGAGGAGATACCTTTGTTTTTTCCGTCTTTAACCGTGTTCATCCGTGGTTCAACTGCCGTTCATAGGTTACCTGTTTTATCCGCGAACATC
>JBBIHD010000018.1:0-3651 GCA_037447195.1 Nitrospirota bacterium
CGTGCATTTGGTTCAAGCTTCTGAAAATTCGCGTCAATTCGCGTTCATTCGCGGCAAAATGTTTTTTCCTATCGTCGGCGCGCCCCCTGGGGCTCTCTGCTGCTCCGGACCGGAACCAGGCGCCTGCGCCACCAGAACGTCAACCGTCATTTACCTGACAGCGCATTTCTGATATTTCTTTCATACTTTCAACAGGTTAATTCCGGCATGGTTGTTGCTTATGTAGACGGGCATGAGAGGACTCTCCACGCTCATAGCCTGCCTGCTGGCCCTTGCCGGACCGGCGCTCGCAGGCCCTGAACGCATACCGATCACTGCGGCCCCGTCCCTGCTGATGCAGGAGGCGCGGCAGCTGATCGAGGTGAACCGGCCTGACGAGGCATGGCGCGTCCTGTCGTCCTTCGATCCTGCTCCGGGAGACATCTCGGCCTATCATCACGTTGCAGCACAGGCGCTGGAGCGGTCAGGCGCGGTCCCTGCCGCTCTGCAGCATTACCGGCTTGCCTACCTCTTCGCCCCCTCAAAAGAGGCGAAGGAGCGGGTCATGCTGGAGCGCGCCGAGGCATATCTTGCCGCGGGATTCGATCATGAAGCCGCGCTCTGCTACGAGGTCTTTTTGCGCTCCTTCCCCTGGTCCCAGCAGATGACGCGGGCCTATCTTGGCCTGGCTGACAGCCGGTTCCGCACAGGCGACTACAGCGAGGCCCGGCGGCTCTACGGCCTTGCCGGAACATCATCACGTGCGCTCTATGGAAAAGCGAATGCGCTGCATGCCCTGGGCCGATACGACGAGGCCAGGGATATCTATCTTCCGCTGATCCTGCGCGAGAAGGGTTTTCTGGACCGGTCCGAGGAAACGCGCCTTGCCGTGGGCGAAAACTTCCGCAAGCTGGGCAAGGCCCAGGACGCGAAGATCTATCTTAACACGGTCCAATCCCCGGGTCTCAAGCCGCGTGCCGACCTCGGGCTTGGCCTGATTGCCCTGCAGGAAGGCGCTGTTGATGAGGCGATCAGCCGCATTGCCGCCGCAGCGGAGTCGCCGGACCGCCTGCTGCGCCACAGCGCAGGGCTCTTCCTGGCCGACGCCTGCGCAAAGGCGGGGCGCCACGACGACGCGCTGGCGGCCCTCGAAAGGGTCCTGCGGGAAGTCCCCTCGAACAGCACCTATATCGAAACGGCGCTCCGCATATCGCGGGCCCACCGGGCCAAAGGACTGTATGAAAAATCCGCCGATGTGCTCCGGAGGCTGCTCGCAAGCGTGGCCCCGACGCCCGAAGCGCTTGACGAACTTGAGGCGCTCGTGATCGCGGCCCGCGACAAGGACCGGGACGCGCTGCTCACTGTCTGGAAGAGCGCGGGGCCCTGGCTGCTGGAGCCGTCCCGGTCCGAGCTGCTGCTCTCCGTGGCACGAGCGCTGCGGGGATCGGGAAACACCTTCCTGACCATGACCGCCTGGCTCCAGAAGCACGGCTCCCGCAGCGCCCAGCGCGAGGCCGGGCTTCTGCTGGCCGAATTCTACGCCGACCTGGGTGACGCACCCAAGGCAGGCCGCTATCTGGACGCTGCAGGCGAAGGCCGCGACGATGCCTATCGCCGTGTTGCGGCGCGCATCCACTCGGCGCAGGGCAATGCCCGGGCCGCCGTTGACGCTGTGCTCGCCATGCGCGAACCCCGGGAAGAGGACCTCCTGCTGCTGCTGAACGCCCCGCAGCAGTACCGGGCGAACGAGATCGCCGCCTACTGCGACAAAACCCTGCGCAGCCTGAAGGGAACGGTCCGGCTCTATGCGCGCTATGCCGATTTTCTGTTCTCCGCGGGCAGGCGCGCCGAAGCGATGCGCTACTATCGCTCCGCGGCGGCGGCCGACCTGGCGCCGGGCGCATCGGCGACAGAACAGAAGGATCGGGAATGGGCCCGCTATCGCGTACAGGAGTCTGCTTCCCCGGCAGCGCCTTCGCAGCCCGGCCGGGACGCGGCCGGACGCCTTGCCGAGGCGGACCGCAAGGGCGACGAACTGCTCAGAAAGGCGAAGAAGGTGCTGTGATGGACACTGCGCGGCTGAACGAGGCATTTCATACCTTTGCCGAGGCGTCGAAGACGCTCGAAGCGTCCTACGGCCTGCTGCAGGAGCGCATCGCGAAGCTGACCGCCGAGCTGGAGCAGAAGAACCGGCGCGTCCGGGAGCTTGAACTGCAGCACGAGCGGAACAAGCGCCTGATCGCCATGGGCGAGATGGCCGCAAAGCTCGTGCACGAGATACGCAACCCCCTCTGCAGCATCGAGCTCTACGCCACCATGCTGGAGCGCGAGCTTGCCGGGTCCTCCCACCAGGAGCTTGCCCGCGGCATCTCCACGGGCATAGGCGGTCTGAACACGATCCTGACGAACATGCTCATGTTCGCCCGCCCGCTCAGACCGGCGATGAAGCCGCTGCGGCTCGACGAGGTCGCCGCGGAATGCCTGTCTTCCCTGTCGCCCCTGCTGCAGTCGCGCAGCGTGCGGGCAACGACCGACCTGGCGCCCAGCGAGATCTGCGGAGACCGGGAGCTGCTGAAGCAGGTCTTCATGAACATTGCGATCAATGCCGTGCAGGCCCAGCAGAACGGCGGAACCCTGGAGCTGGCCATGCGGCGCGAGAACGGCTCGGTGCTTGCCACGATCGCCGACAGCGGCAGCGGCATCGAACCGGACCTTCTGGAACGGATCTTCGACCCCTTCTTCACCACCCGGGAGAACGGCACGGGCCTGGGCCTCGCCATCACGGCGACCATCGTCCAGGCCCACGGCGGGTCGATCGCCGTTGAGAGCGAGCAGGGCAGGGGAAGCACCTTCCGGCTGGTGTTTCCCGTGAAGGTCGGGGAGCCTGCTCACACGGAAGTGAGCAGCACTTGATAGATGGTAAATACTATTTCTCACACGAAGAACACGGAGGCCACGAAGGAAAACCTGTTGTTATTAAACTGCCTTTCTTCGTGCCTTTGTGCCTTTGTGTGAAAGCCGGGTTTTGGCTTTGACAAATAACAGTTGATGCTGTCGCTGTTCGCGGCGCTGCCGCGAAAGAAAAGGAGCCTTCCGTGCAAGCAGTACAGACCCAACCCATACTGGTCGTTGACGACGACTCCCACATGCGGGCGGCGCTGACCGAGGCCATCTCGCGGCTGGGCTACCAGGCCGTGGTCTGCGACAACGGCGAGGACGCCATTGCCCGGCTGCACCGCACCCGCTTCGGCATGGTCGTGACGGACATGAAGATGCCGAAGATGGACGGCCTCACGTTCCTGAAGGAAGTGCGGCGCCGCAACAGCGCCCTGCCCGTGCTGGTGATCACCGGCTTCGGCACCGTTGAGAACGCCGTGGAGAGCATGAAGGAAGGGGCCGTGGACTATCTCATGAAGCCCTTTTCCTTCGATGCCCTGAAGAACCGGCTTGAATCCAACCTGGCCCGCGACAGGGCGGACCGCGAGATCCTTGCCGCGAACGAAGAGATGCGCAAGATGCTGCTGCTGGCCGGGAACCTGGCCGGCAGCGACATCACCGTGCTGATCTGCGGCGAGAGCGGGACCGGCAAGGAGCTGCTGGCCCGCCACATCCACCGGGCGAGCCGCCGCAAGGACGGCCCTTTCGTGGGCGTCAACTGCGCGGCGATCCCGG
>JBBIHD010000018.1:3670-19512 GCA_037447195.1 Nitrospirota bacterium
TCGGAGCTCTTCGGCCATGAAAAGGGCGCCTTCACCGGCGCCGTGGACAGGAAGATCGGACTCTTTGAACGGGCCCAGGGCGGCACGATCCTGCTCGACGAGATCGGCGAGATGCCGCTGGCGCTCCAGGCCAAACTGCTGCGGGTGCTGCAGGAGCGGGAGATCGACCGTCTGGGCGGCAAGGGCCCCATCGCCATCGACGCGCGGGTCATCGCCACGACGAACCGGGACCTTGCGCGCGAGTGCCGCGAAGGCAGGTTCCGCGAGGACCTCTACTACCGCCTGAACGTGTTCCCCCTCAAGGTGCCGCCCCTGCGCGAGCGGCCCGAGGACGTGGAAGCGCTGGCGCTCCACTTCATCCGCACCTTCGGCGCCGAGACAGGCAAGACCGTGGAGGGGATCGCCCCCGAGGCCGCGGCCCTGCTGCGCTCCCGGCCCTGGCGCGGCAACGTGCGCGAGCTGCAGAACACCATGCACCGAGCAGTGTTCATGTGCACCGGCGGGACGATCACGACGGACCATCTTCTCTTTGACGACAACGGCGCGCCCGATGGTGCGGCGGCCCCTCCTGCGCCGGCAGGCACCATCCGGGACATGGAGCGGGACATGATCCTCCGGACGCTGCAGGACGCGAAGGGCAACAAGGCGCAGGCGGCCCGGGTCCTGGGCGTCAGCGTCAGGACCATACGGAACAAGCTGGCTGAATACGGGAAAAATTTTCCCGATGAGTGAAAATTCTTCCGGCCGCCTGTGGCCAGGGCATGCGGACGAGGCTGGGGAAGCGGAAAATCCCGCCCTCTCCGCGCCGGTACTGGCCGGAAGAACTGGCATGGAACTTGATAGTACCTGTGACGGGAGAACAGCATGAGCGACCAGATAGCATCATTGACCGGCCTGCTGCGCGCCGCTGCGGCGCGCCATGGGGTCCTGTCATCGAACATCGCGAACGTGGACACGCCGGGCTACCGGGCCAGGGACGTGGAATTCGGCGCTGCGCTGGACGCCGAGATCGCCATGGCCGCCACGGCGCCGAACCATCTGGCGCCGCAGGGCGCCGCGGGCTCAACGCAGGTCCAGACGGCCGAGCGGAAGTCCTGGGTCGACGGCAACACCGTCGAACTGGACCAGGAAGTGGCGGCCATGACCGAGAACGCCATGCTGTACCAGGCCGGCCTGTCGCTGCTGTCCACCAAGATCAAGATGTTCAAGTCCGCCCTGCGCACGCGGTAGCGCGAGGCCGCATGCATGGAGCATTGAGTTTACCTTTTCTACTCTATGCTCTCTGCATCAAGAAGGAGGCACAATGGATTCATTCGGTGTATTCAAGGTAAGCGCTTCGGCGCTGAGCGCCCAGCGCGAGAGGATGAACGTGATCGCCTCGAACATGGCAAACGCCCAGTCCACCAGGACTGCCGAAGGCGGCCCCTATGTGCGGAAGGACGTGCTCTTTGCCGTAGACCCGCTCGGGGCCGGAGCAGCGCCCCTCGACGGCGTCAGCGTTGCCGGCGTGGTGCGCGACACGTCGCCCTTCAATATGATCTATGACCCCGGCCATCCCGACGCGAACAGCGACGGCTTCGTGGCCATGCCGAACGTGAGCGTCATCGAGGAGATGGTGAACATGATGATGGCCTTCCGCGCCTATGAGGCCTCGGTCACGTCCTTCAACACCTCGAAGGCCATGCTGCTCAAGACGCTGGAGCTGGGGAAGGTATGAAGCAAATTTCAAATTTCAAACAATCTCCCCTGTCCTATGATCACATGCAACGGACGGGCGACGAGAGGTTTTGTACAGTAGGAGGTCCCCATGTCGGACATAAAGATCAACGGAATAGACGCTGCACAGGCGATGCAGAAACTGAAAGGGCCTGACAGCGCGGCCTCTCCTGACGCCTTTGAGGCGGTGATGCAGGAGGCCATGGGCAAACTGTCGCAGGTGCAGGGCGACGCGCAGAAGGCCGTCCAGGACCTGACAGGCGGCGGCGACATCACCCAGGCCATCCTTGCCATGGAGCAGGCGGACATGAACTTCCAGCTCATGGTCGAGGTGCGCAACAAGCTGCTCTCGGCCTATGAAGAGATCATGCGGATGCAGGTGTAAAGAACAGCAGAGTGCATGGCGCATAGAGTAAAAAGCATAGAACCCTATGCCCCAAGCGCCATGCTCTATGCCAACTTACGTGAGGGAATCCAATGGCTGATGTATCGAATATCGCGAAGCAGTTCGGCTCCCTGCCGCCGGCAAAGCTGGCGGCGCTCGCCGGCGTCCTGATCCTGGTCATCGCGTCCCTGGTGCTGTCGCTGGCCTGGCTCCAGAAGGCGGACCACGTTCCGCTCTTCACGAACCTGAGCGAGGGCGACGCGGGCCGCATTGCCCAGAAGCTGAACGAGATGAAGGTGCCCTACACCACCTCGTCGGGCGGCATCATGGTGCCTGCCGACAAGGTCTACGATCTGCGGCTGCAGCTGGCCAGCCAGGGCCTGCCCCAGGGCGGCGGCGTGGGGTTCGAGCTCTTCGACGAAACGAGCTTCACCATGACCGACTTCGTGCAGAAGCTGAACTACCGACGGGCGCTCCAGGGAGAGCTGTCGCGGACGATACGCGCCCTCGCCGAGGTGGAACAGTGCCGCGTGCACCTGGCCGTGCCGGAAAAATCGCTCTTCAACCAGAAGGCGGAGCGGCCCAAGGCCTCGGTGCTCGTGACGCTGCGGCCCGGCAGGCGGCTGTCCCAGGGCCAGGTGCGGGGCATCGTGCACATGGTGTCGAGCAGCGTTGAAGGCCTCGACGCCCGCGATGTGACCGTGGTGGACAGCTCCGGCGAGATGCTCACGGCGTCAACGGACGAATCTTTCACGGCTTCGGGCAGCCAGATGGAGTTCCAGCAGGACTATGAGCAGAAGCTCGAGGCGAAGGTCGCCTCCATCCTTGAGCCTGTGGTCGGCAAGGGGAAGGTGCGCGTCAAGGTCGCGGCGACCATGGACTTCACGAAGGTCGAAAAGAGGGAAGAGAAATACGACCCTGACAGCCAGGTGGTGCGCAGCGAACAGCGCTCCATCGAGAAGTCGTCGAACCAGTCCGGCGGCGGGGGCGGCGTGCCCGGCGTTGCGTCCAACGTGCCCGAGAAGGCGGGTCAGCAGCCCTCGGGCGGTTCGCAGCAGAACCGGGCAAGCTCGGAGAAGAAGAACGAGACGATCAATTATGAGATTTCGAAGATCACCAGCCACGTGGTCAGCCCCGTGGGCGAAGTGAAGCGCCTTTCCGTGGTCGCCCTCGTCGACGGCACCTATGCGGCGGCCGAGGGAACAACGGACAGCAAGTACGTGCCCCGCAGCGAGGAGTCCATCGCCCAGTTCGAGGACATGGTTAAGAAATCCGTGGGCTTCAACGCCCAGCGCGGCGATGAAGTGAAGGTCGTGAACATGCCCTTTGAGGCGGCGGTCCGCGAGGACATGCTGGAGCCGGCCGGGAAAGAAGCGTCGTCGATGGCGCCCGTTGCCCTGATGGCGGGCAGATACGCGGCCCCCCTGGCAGTGGTGCTGCTGCTGTTCTTCATGGTCATCAAGCCGCTGCTGCGCATCCTGGGCTCCTCGCCGGCGCCGTCGCCCGTGCAGGTGCAGATACGGGACGGAGCGCCGGTCCAGCTTCCCCAGAGCGTGGGCGAGATCGAACGGGCCATGGCGAAAAAGGAGCTGACGGCCCGGGAACGGCTCGTGGACTGGGCGAAGACCAATCCGGCGGAAGCCACGAACATGGTGAAGGGATGGCTGGAGGGCAAATAGGTGCAGCAGATCAACCGGTACGAGAAAGCAGCCATCTTTCTGAGCGCCATCGGCGAGGACGCCGCTGCCGAGATACTGAAGGGCCTCGACGCGAACGAGATCGGCAAGATCACGGCTCACATGAGCCGGCTCAGGACGATCAAGCAGACCTCCATCGACCAGGTGGTGAAAGAGGTGGCCGAGTCCCTGAACCAGGGAGACATCCGCGTGGACGGCGAGGACTTCGTCAAGAAGATCCTGGCAAAGGGGCTGGGCGAGGACGGCGCATCGCGCATCATGGAGATGGCCTCCAAGGAAGGGACCCTGCACTCGCTGCGCTGGGTGGACAAGAACACGCTCGTCAACTTCCTGCTTGCCGAGCATCCCCAGACCATCGCCCTGATCATCTGCCTCTTGGAGCAGAACCAGGCGGCGGAGGTCCTTTCCAGCCTGCCCGAGGCCCTGAAGTCCGACGTTGCCATGCGCATTGCCACCATCGACCGGATTCCCGAGGCCGCGCTGGAAGACGTGAAGGAAGTGATCAGCGGCCAGCTTGAAGTGAGCGCCACGCGGGGCAAGAGGCTCGGCGGGACCAAGGCCGTGGCCGAGATACTGAATTCCTGCGACCGCTCGACGGAGCAGGCCGTGCTCGGCAAGATCGATGAGACCGACAACGAGCTGGCCGACTCCATCCGCAAGCTCATGTTCACCTTCGACGATATTATAAAGATCGACGACCGCGGCATCCAGCTCGTCCTGAAGGAGATCAGCACCGAGGACCTGGGGCTGGCGCTCAAGACAGCCTCGGAAGCGCTGAAGGAAAAGATCTTCAAGAACATGTCGTCGCGAGCCGCCGAGATCCTGAAGGAAGACATGGAGGCCCGCGGGCCTGTCAAGGTGTCGGACGTGGAAAAGGCCCAGCAGAACATCGTGAAGGTGGCCAGAAAACTGGAAGCCGAAGGCAAGATCATCCTTGCCGGAAAGGGCTCGGAGGAGCTCCTTGTCTAACAGCCGAACAACGCAGGGGAGCGGCGCGGCGCCCTTTGCCATGCCCGCCCTGAAGGACGAGATGCTCGTGGGCCGGAACGCCGACCAGGCCGAACGGGAGGCCTATGAGCGCGGGTTCCAGGCCGGCGAAGCAGCCGGCTTCGAAATGGGCACCCAAAAGGCAGGCGTGGTCCTGGAGAAAATAGAGCGGGCGCTCCGGGACCTCACGGCGCTGCGCGAAGGCCTTGCATCCCGGCTGGAGTCCCAGTGCGTCCAGATCGCCGTATCCATGGCGAAGAAGATCGTGATGCAGGAACTGTCGACGAAGCCGGACATTATCGTGGCCATGGCGCGGGAGGCCCTTTCCCGGATCGAGCGTGCCGGCAAGATAACCATCAGGCTGCATCCGGCCCTGAAGGACCTCTTCGCGTCGCGCAAGCCCGTGCTCCTGTCGGTCCATCCAGACATCCTCTTCGACATCGACCCGTCGCTGCCCAAGTTCGGCGTCGTTGTCGAGGGCCCGGCCGAGGAGGTCGTGGCTGACCTGGACGAGCAGGTGCGAAATCTGATCTGCGGCATGGCGGGAAAACGCGGCATTGATTGAACTCACCCCTTATATCGAATCCCTGGAGCGCTCCGATCCCCTGGCCGTCTACGGCCGGGTCCGGGAGATCACGGGCATCATCATCAAGGCCTCGGGCGTCAAGGCCGGCGTAGGCGAGACCTGCACCATCTCTTCCGAGGGGCGGGCCGTTGAGGCCGAGGTGGTGGGCTTCCGGGACGGCCAGGTGCTGCTCATGCCCGTGGGCGACCTGTCGGGCATCCAGCCGGGCAGCCGTGTTCTGCCGGCAGGCAGAAAGGCGACGATAACGGCATCGCCCGCCCTCGTCGGCAGGGTGCTGAACGACCGCGGCGAGCCCATCGACGGCAAGGGACCCATCGGCGGCCGGGACTATCCCCTGTTCTCCTCAACGCCCCATCCGCTCAAACGCCGCCGCATCTCGGAGCCCATCGACCTGGGCATCGGCGCCATCAACGGACTGCTGACAACGGGCAAGGGCCAGCGCATCGGCATCATGGCGGGCACAGGCGTCGGCAAGAGCGTGCTGCTCGGCATGATGGCGCGCTACACGGCCGCGCCTGTCGTGGTCGTTGCCATGATCGGCGAGCGCGGCCGCGAGGTGCGGGAGTTCATCGAAAAGGACCTCGGCGAGGAAGGGCTCAAGAAATCCGTGGTCATCGTATCCACGTCCGACCAGCCGCCCCTGGCAAAGGTGCGCGGCGCATTTGCCGCAACGGCCGTGGCGGAATATTTCCGCGGCCGCGGCGACGACGTGCTGCTGCTGATGGACTCGCTCACGCGCGTGGCCATGGCCCAGCGCGAGATCGGCCTGGCCATCGGCGAACCTCCCACGGCGCGCGGCTACACGCCGTCGGTCTTCGCGCTGCTGCCCCGGCTGCTCGAACGGGTGGGCACGGCCGAGGACCGGGGAAGCATCACCGGCATCTACACGGTGCTCGTGGAAGGCGACGACCTTTCGGAGCCTGTGGCGGACTCGGCCCGGTCCGTCCTGGACGGGCATATCGTCCTGTCCCGGGAGCTCGCCATGGAGAACCACTATCCCGCCATCGACGTGCTCCAGAGCATCAGCAGGGTCATGCCCGACATCGCTGATTCGCAGCACCGGGGCCTGGCCTCGAAGTTCATCGAAACCATGGCCGTTTACAAGAAATTCGAGGACATGATCAGCCTGGGCGCCTACAAGGACGGATCGAATCCCAAGGTAGATGCGGCCATCAGGATGGTGGACACCCTGAAAGCCTATCTCCGGCAGCCCATGGAGGAGCGCCGTGACTTCATCACCAGCGTGCAGGAGCTGCGCCGGATATTGACGGTCCAGGAGGATACGGCATGACCAGGCGAAAGGCGCTTGAAAAGGTGCGGGACCTCAAGACGATGGCAAAGGAGCAGATCGAAGCCGAGGTCAGGAAGTGCCGCCAGCAGGTCGACCTTGCGGAAGGCAGCCTCGGCAGGCTGGAGGATTCCTTCCGGCAGTGCGCCGCCGACTTTCTGCGGAAGCAGACCGCAGGCCCCGTGCTGGCCCGCGACCTCGACCTTTTCTACGGATACTTCCGGGATCTGGGCTCCAAGATCGACGCGCAGAAGCGCTCGGTGCAGGAATGCAGGAGCGATTTGGAAAAGAACCAGGACGAGATGCGCAGGGCCTTCACGGAAGAGCGGCTGATCGAGATCCTGCACGAAAAGATTCTGCGGCGCGAGGAGCTTGATGCCGAGAAGGACGCGCAGAAGGAAACGGACAGATCCTATCTGTCACGGAGGAAAGGACAATGAGGACCAGGACCCAATGGATCGGCGCGGCCGCGCTGCTCTGCTTCCTCGGCGCTTCGTCGGCCCTGCCCGCGGGGGCCCAGGAGGACCTGCTGCGCACGGTCCAGCAGAAGCAAGCGGAGCTGAAGGAGCGGGAAGAGGCGGTGAAGCGCGAAGAAGAGCGCGTCGCCGCGCTGCGCAAGGACGTGGACGCCAGGATCAAGCAGTATTCGGACCTGCTGGCCCGCGTTGAGGCGGCGCTCAGCCGGCTCGAACAGGCCCAGGAGGACAAGCTTGCCGGCGTGGTGAAGGCCTACGAAAGCATGCCGCCTGAAGACGCGGCAGTGCGGCTCTCGGCGCTGGACCACAACACGGCCCTGCTGATCATGCTGCGCATGAAGAGCAAGAAGAGCGGATCGATCATGGCTTCCATGGAGCCGCGGAAGGCGGCGGAGCTCACGAGAAGCATGACGCGCGAACTCGGAGCGGTGCGCGCCGGCGCGGCGGCAGACGTAAAATCAGCCAATGAAGCAGATTAAATCTGCTACAATACGGTAAGATCAGCTGCTGTGCCGATGAATGCAGAGACCGGTGGGCGCCCGTCCCCGGGAAAGGAACCTGGAATGGAAACTCCGACAACGAGCACTCCGGACGTGCCGGGAAAGACAAAGGAGCTCAGCTGGCGCGACCTGATGCCTCACCTGGTCAAGGACCACACCCAGTTGATCATCGAGTTCCAGCTGCTGGAAGACGGTTCGCCGGTGACGGCCCGCGGCGCCTGCACGGTTATGTCGGGCGCGGGGGACTCCGCGGTCCTGGGCGCCTTCACGCCGAAAACGATCACCCGGCTGCTGCGGGCCGGAATTGACGTCACCATCCGCCTGACCCGGGAGGGCCAGACCTACCAGACGCGCACAAAGCTCCAGAAGACCGGGACCGATGAGGTCACCATTGCCATGCCCGGCCTCCTGAACGCTGAATCGCGTCGGTATCTGCGCATCACGCCCAATGCGGCCGATCCGGTGCAGGTCTTCGTGCTGATGCCGGACCTGCCCACGGCGCGGCTCACGGCCGTTGAAGTGAGCCAGCGGGGCCTCAGCTTCTACAGCGGCCAGGGCCTTGAAAAAGGGAGCTCCTCGGCCTTCACGATCATCCTGCCTGATCCTCCCGCCGTTATCCTGAGCGCCGGGACCATCCGCTACAAGCGCAGCCATGAAGGCGGGTTCTTCTACGGCGTGGAGCTCCACATCCATTCCCGCGACGAGGAATACCTGGCCCGCTACATCATGCAGAGGGAGCGCGAGATCCGCGAGCTGCTCTGATCCCCGTTTCCTGTCCTGTGATTTTTTAGGACCTGCCAGGCTTGCCCGGATCAGGTTTATCCGCTTTTACTTAACAACTTCAGCTGAACGCTGACGTTCTCGGATGCAACAACCTTTACAGTGAAAGACTATTAACCAGCAAGGAGAAGATTTAACCGGTATATTTTTTTATCAGCCTTGATCCGATCTTATCAGATCTGATCCGCGTCCAAGTGTTTTTTCAGGTTTGTCCACCTTCAAGACGGGAATGCAGCTACTTCTGGGGAAAGAGCAGAATGATGCTGATCCTGCGGTTGCGGGGGTCCCGGGGGTTCTCCAGCACAAAGGGCGACGTGTCGGCATAGCCCGCGACGCGGGTGAGCCGGGTCGGGTCGAGGCCGAATTTCTCCAGCTCCTTGCGGGCCGTGAGCGCCCGCTCCGTGGACAGCTCCCAGTTGCCGTATTTCTGCGATGCGTAGACCAGGGAATCGGTGTGGCCCTCCACGGCGACGCGGTTCGGCATGGCCTTGATGTTGTCGCCGATCACCTGCAGGATGCGCATGGCCAGCGCCGTGGGGCGCGTTGATCCCACGTCGAACATGGGCTTGCCCTCGTTGTCCACGAGCTGGATGCGGACGCCCCCTTCGAACACGTCTACCAGCACCTGGTCCTTGATGTCGCCCAGCTTCATCTCGATCGCTTCCTTGATGGCCTCTTTGAAGGTTTCGGGCTTCATGGCGGCGCTGCCCGGATCGGCGTCGATGGTTCGCTGCGCCTCGCCGCCCATATTGAACATTTCGCTCGACTTGTCCAGAAAAGACGTGCCGCTCTGGTCGAAGATGCTGAAATTCTTGAAGTAGGCCGACAGCCGCGCCCGCTTCTCCGGCGCCACCATGGACAAGAGCCAGAGCAGCAGAAAGAAGGCCATCATGGCGGTGACGAAGTCGGCGTAGGCGACCTTCCAGCTGCCGCCATGGGCCCCTTCGCCGACGCGCTTCTTCACCTTCTTGATGATGATCTTCGGCCCCTTGTCCTTCATTTCCCTTTACCCCGCACCCGCGCTTCGAGCTCGCTGAAGGACGGTTTGATCTCGCCCGGAATGGCGCGGCGGGCGAACTCAACGGCCATCTGGGGCGCCGAGCCGCCGACAAAGGCCACGAGGGCCGCCTTGATGACCTGGAAAGCGATCCCCTCATCCTGGGCCTTGTGCTCCAGGTTGGCGGCCATGGGGCCCACGAAGCCGTAGCACAGCAGCACGCCGAGAAAGGTGCCCACCAGTGCCGCGCCGATGCTGCTGCCGAGCACGGACGGGGGCTGGTCGATCTTCTCCATGGTCAGGACCACGCCCAGCACGGCCGCGACGATGCCGAGGCCGGGAAGGCCGTCGGCGATCTTTGCCACGCTGTGGGACGGGATCAGCGCCTCATGATGGTGCGTATCGATCTCCATGTCCATGAGGCTGTCGAGCTCGTGGGCAGGCACATTGGAGGTGATGATCACCTTCAGGTTGTCACAGATGAAGTTTACGGCGTGATGGTTCGCCATGACGCTCTTGTACCGCGTGAATATTGCGCTCTTCTCGGGCTTTTCGATGTCCGCCTCGATGGAGATCAGGCCTTCCTTCCGGATCTTCGCGAAGATCTGGAACAGGAGCGTCAGGAGCTCCAGGTAATTTTCCTTGGTCATGCCCTTGGAGCTGAAAACGCCCGAGATGTTCTTCATGACCGCCGTCGCCACCCGGGAGGGCGACGAGATGAAGAAGGCCCCCAGGGCGGCGCCGCCGATAATGATGAGTTCCGACGGGTGGACCAGGACCGAGAGGTTCCCGCCTGACATGAGGAACCCGCCCAGCACCGACCCTGCAACCACAACAAAACCGATTATAGCCGTCATAGCCTACCCTTTCCTTCGCAGATCCGCTTCAGCGCCCCGCGCCGGGGAATCAGCGCCCGTGGGCAGTGTGATCGTGAACAAGGCGCCTCCGCCGGCCGGGCTCAGCGCCTCGATGGCGCCCCCGTGCTCGGTGATGATGCCGTGGGAGATGGAAAGCCCCAGGCCCGTGCCGACCCCCACGGGCTTCGTGGTGTAAAAGGGGTCGAAGATCCGGGGCAGCGCGGCAGCCGGGATCCCACCTCCGTTGTCCGCCACCTGGACCATGACCGTACGGGCCTGCCGGTCGGAGCGCGTGGTAAAGGTGATGCGCCCCTTCTTCCTGCGGGCGTCCGTGATGGACTGCTCGGCGTTCAGCAGGAGGTTCAGCACCACCTGCTGGATCTGCTGCGAGTCCACGAAGACCGTGGTCTGTTCGTCGAAATCCCGCACCACCTCGATGTTGCTCGACTTGAGCCAGTAGCCCCGCAGATCGATGGCCCGCTCGATGATGTCGTTCATGGACTCCAGGCTCTTCGACGGCGTGCGCTGCCGCGAAAAGGTCAGCAGGTTGTCCACGATCTTCTTGCACCGCTCGGCGCTGTCCAGGACCTTTTTCAGCTCGGCCAGCACCCCCTCGTCCTTCACCTTCATGCGCAGCAGTTCCGTGTAGGCGATGGCGCCGGTCAGCGGGTTGTTGATCTCGTGGGCCACGCCGGAAACGAGCAGGCCCAGCGACGCCAGCTTGTCGGCGTGGTAGAGCTGGTCCTTCAGCCGCCGGGTTTCCGTCACGTTCTTCATGACATGGATGGTCATGAGCCGCTCTCCTTCATGCAGCGGGAAGACGCTGATCTGGAACAGGTCCTCTCCCGACTGCTTTTCATAGGTGTAGGGCGTCAACTCCTCCCGAACGGCCTCGAAGGCGCATTCGCCGGTAAAGTCCGCGCCGAGCACCTCGCCGCAGCTCTTGCCGATCAGGTCCCGGGGGTGCATGCCAACGGACGTGGCGAAGGCATGGTTTACGCGGACGAACCTGCGCTCTTCGTCGATCACGAAGATATAGTCGGTGATGGCGTCGAAGAGCTCGACCCACCTCCGCTGGCGCTCGATGATGCCGCGCTGCCGGTCCAGGTTCCACTGCTCCTGCTTGTGCCGGACCAGGGCGCGCTGCAGGGCCGCGTGCAGCCCGGCGGGGCCCGCGTCCGCCGTGACCAACTCATTGATGCCTTCGGCGAGAGCGGCGAGAGCTACGCTCTCGTTCCACTCCCGCAGCACGGCTACCACCGGCACGCGGACATCTCCTTCCCGGAGCGCTTGCAGAAGCGATGGCGCGCCTCCCAGGCCCCACTGCAGGAACAGGGCCTCCACGCGGCCGCTGATGATGGCCTGGCGCCCCGCGGCAAGGGGCAGAAATTCACAGCCCAGGCCGCTCCGTGAAAATTCCGCGGCAAGGGCGTCGCGGTCGAAGGGGGCGCCGTCAATGAACAGCAGAATATGCTCCGCTTCCCTCTCTGACAAGGAGTATCTCCACTCTCCTGTTCTTCGATCTGCCTTCCGGCGTCCCGTTCGACGCGAGCGGTCGGTGCTCGCCATAGCCTGAAGCGCTGAAGCGTTCGGGCCGCAGGCCCTGCTCGCCGAGAAAGTAGCGAAGCACGCTGACGGCCCGCGCCGCGGACAGCTCCCAGTTCGAAGCATAGCGGCTGCCGCGCAGCGGCAGGGAGTCCGTGTGGCCCTCGATCACCACGGGGCCCTGGGTCTGCCTGATCACTGCGGCCGCCGCGTCCAGCAGAGGACCGGCGGACCGCCTGATGTCCGCGCTGCCGCTCCCGAAGAGCAGGGAGTCCTCGAACCTGAGCGCCACGCCGCGCCTGTCCCGCGCCACCGTAACACCCTCCATTATAGCAAATTTCCCGAGCTGCTCCCGGGCTTCCCGCTCCACAGCCAGGTCGCCGGGCGGCACGGGTTCGATCCCTTCGATCACCTGCTGCGGCCTGCCGTCAGCGGCCGCCTTGAAGGCCGTCCGCATGGAGCCCGAGAACATCTCGAGCTTCCCTGCATCCACGGTGCTGATGGCATACATGGTCGTAAAGAACGCGAAGAGCAGCGTGATGAAATCCGCGTAGGAAACGACCCAGCGATCGTCCCGTTCCGGCTCCTCGGCCCGCCCTGCTCTCTTGATGCGCCTTCTCATGCCGCCGCTCCTCAGGATTTCCGCTCAACGCAGGCCCGCATCCGCTCTTCGAGATAGTGCGGATTGATGCCCGACAGGATGCCGAGCACGCCTTCCACGATCATTTCCCGCAGCGCCAGTTCGCGCCCCAGCCTGGCCGTGAGCTTCTTGGCAATGGGCAGCAGCAGCAGATTTGCCGAAGCCACGCCGTAGACCGTCGCAACGAAGGCCACGGCTATGCCGGCGCCTAGCTTTGACGGCTCCGAGAGGTTCTCCATCACATGGATCAGCCCCAGCACGGCCCCGACGATGCCGATGGTCGGCGCGAACCCGCCGGCCGTTTCGTAGACCCGTATGGTCCGCTTCTGCTCCTGTTCGTAGGTGTACATGTCCTGCTCCACCGTCTCGCGCAGCATCCGGGCGCTCATGCCGTCGATGGCCAGCCGCAGCGCCTTGCGCAGGAACCGGTCCGCCACGCGCGGCAGCTCGGCGTCCAGGGCCACGAAGCCGCTCCTGCGCGCAATGTTCGCGTACCGCACAATGTCGCGGATCACGCCGTCATGGTCCGGCGCGGCGCTCAAGAAGACCTGGCGCAGGGACCGGACCGCTGCCGCAATATCGCGGAAGGGAAAGCTCAGCAGCGTGGCGCCAAGGGTGCCGCCGAAGACGATGACCGCTGCCGTGGGCTGCAGGATCGAATCCAGCTTTCCCCCCTCGAGCACCGTGCCGCCCGCGATGGCGGCAAGACCGAGGGCGATGCCGATGATGCTCGCCCGGTCCATCATGCATCATCTCCCAGGTGCTTTTCCTGCCGGATCAGTTCGCGCTGCCGCTTCAGGGCATACTGGATGATCACGTCCTCCACGTCGTCCTCCATCTCGGTGAACTGGACGGCCACCTTGCGGCGGCCCGCGGCCGCCTCGTCGGACCTCACTACGATCCCGAAGGCGATGACGCCCACGGGAGGATAGAGGGGAAGCACCATGCGTATCTCCACGCTGTCGCCCAGGGCCAGGGGCTGGTCCGTCTCAACGCGGATGCCCGAGGCGCTGATGTTCACCGGCACGCTCTCCACGCCGGCAAGCCCGGCGTCCTGCAGGTTCAGCCGCTCCATGACGACGCTCAGCTTGGCGCTGATGTCCACCAGCATCTGCCAGAGCCGCGGATTGATCGTATCATCGGGAAGGTCCAGGTCCCGGGGCTCCATGCCGCAGCCGGAAAAAAGCCTCGACCGGACCGCCTGCGCGCCGCCCTCCCGCCTGCGCAGCACCAGGGGGAACGAATCGTTCACGCGGAAGTAGCTGCGCTTCCCCGCCCATTTGCGCCGCAGCCGGACCTCGGCTCCCTGCACGCCGATGATCTCGGCATAGTAGTCGATGTCCCTGCCCCGTTCGGCGATAATGATGTAGGAGCCGGCGACAGCTGCCGGCGCAGCGTCGGCGCGCAGCACGATGGCGTCCTCGTCAAAGGACAGAATGGTTCCGTCATGGTCCGTCATGTCCGGCAGCAGACGATAGGTGATCCGGTCTCCTTCAGTCAGTCCCATATGCTTCTCCCTTTCCCATTCCGGTCTGTAAAAACGCCTGCACCACGCCCGCGTCGAACTGCGTGCCCGCGCACCGGTTCAGCTCCTCGACAGCCAACGCATGGGTGCGCGCCGCGCGATAGGGCCGTGATGACGTCATGGCGTCGTAGGTGTCTGCCACGGCAAGGATGCGCGCGCTCAGCGGGATGCGCCCGCCGGCAAGGCCATGGGGATAGCCGCGGCCGTCAAAGCGCTCGTGGTGGTGCAGGATCATCTCCCGTTCCTTCGGGAAGAACCGTATCGGCTTGATGATGTTCCCGCCGATCACCGGGTGCATCCGGATCTCGGCCAGTTCCTCCGTCGACAGGGAGCCCGGCTTCAGCAGCACCGTGTCGCGCACGCCGATCTTGCCGATGTCATGCAGGTAGCCGCCGAAGCGGAGGGCGTCGCGCTCCTCGGCGCTCAGGTTCATGGCCTCGCCGATCTGCACCGCGCAGGCCGTGACACGCTCCGAATGCTGGCGCGTGTAGGAGTCCCGCGCCTCTATGCTGTTCACCAGCGAGCGGAGCGTGTTGAACAGGTTGTGGTACAGCACGTCATAGAGCGCGTTGTTCTCGATCCGCTGGGCCGCCTTCTTCACAAAGGTGAGCGCCAGCGACACCTCGTCCTGGGTGAAG
Source organism: Nitrospirota bacterium (assembly GCA_037447195.1). Taxonomy (GTDB): domain Bacteria; phylum Nitrospirota; class UBA9217; order UBA9217; family UBA9217; genus GWC2-57-13. Next base: position 18,288 of record JBBIHD010000018.1, read on the forward strand.
GCCGCGCCGTCGTCCTTGCCCGACAGGCTGATGATCCCGAAGACCTCGCCGCTCATCATAAAGGGAATGGCAAGGAAGGAGGTGGTCAGCAGGGCGCCCGTATGGGGGTTCGGCTCTCCGGGGCCCGCCAGCACAGAGGTGCGCTCCGTGACGGCCCGCTCGTACAGCGTGCCTGCCAGCGGAATGTCCCGCTCCGGAACGCCCACGGCGGACCGGAGGCGGAGCAGTCCTTTTTCCACGATGCCGAAGGAAGACTCGCGCACCAGCAGCAGGCGGGCCGCCATCTCCACGACCCTGCGGTAGATCTCCTTGTTTTCGTAGATGCCGTCGATCTCGGAGCTGATGGACTGCAGAACGCTGATCTCCTGCAGCTTCTTGAAGAGCTGGGCGTTCAACTGCCCGATGAAGGACTCATAATTGCTGTTCAGCAGGATGCTGCCGAGCAGCCGCGCCTCGCCGATGACCCGGTCTGCAACGGCCGTGACGGTGCCGATGTTGAATGGCTTGGAAATGAAATCGCGCGCCCCTTCCTTCATGGCGTTCACAGCGTTCTCGATGGACGAGTAGCCCGTGATCACCACCACGGGCAGCGTGGGGCGGATCTGCTTCACGGCCCGCAGAAAATCGATGCCGTTCATCCCCGGCATGGTCAGGTCCGTGAACACCATGTCATAGGCGCGGCCCCGCACCTTGTCCATGCCGACAGCGCCGTTCTCGGCGATGTCCACGGCATAGCTGCCGGCGCGGGCAAATATCTCGTACAGCACGTCGCGCACCGTGGGGTCGTCGTCAACGACCAGTATTCTTGCCTGTTCCCGCTGCATGTCCCGTCCCGATCCTTTCAGAGAGGTCCGCCGCCTCTTCCTTCGACAGCGCCGCGAGGTGCTGCAAAGCTTCTATCCGCCCCTGCCAGGCCGTCCGCGCGTCCCGGTCCGGCCCGCCGTTCCCGAAGGCCCTGCCCAGGTCCCGGTAGGTGCTGCGCAGGATGTCCCGGAAGGCCCTGTTCTCGCTTATCAGCACGGCGCGGTGGAAGGCCCGCTCAGCCAGCAGCAGGATCTCCCGGGCCTTGAAGGGCTTGGTCAGGTAATCGAAAGCGCCGGCATCCATGGCCTCGAGCGTCGTGTCCAGCGTGCCGTAGGCGGTAAGGATCACGACTGCCCGGTCAGGGTCCTGCTGCAGCGCGAAGCGCAGCACGTCGAACCCGTCTGCGCCGGGCATCCGCAGG
>JBBIHD010000019.1:0-1300 GCA_037447195.1 Nitrospirota bacterium
GTCCGGAAGGAAGCAGCGGTAAGCGGGAGCCGGGTGTGCCGCAGGGAAACCCGGGCTTTTTCGTTGCCGGGAAGGAGGGCGCTGAACAGGCAGGCGGCAGTCGGGCTGCCGCGCACAGGGATGTTCAGGGACACGCTATGAGCTATCAGGTGCTTGCACGAAAATGGCGGCCTCAGGTCTTCGAGGACGTGGCGGGCCAGGAACACATCACGCGAACGCTCCAGAACGCCATCACGTCGAACCGTCTCGCCCATGCCTTCCTCTTTTCCGGCCCCCGCGGCGTGGGAAAGACGACGACGGCGCGCATCCTTGCCAAGGCGCTGAACTGCGTTGACGGCCCGACAGCCCGCCCCTGCGGGGTCTGCGACTCCTGCCGCGAGACGGCTGCCGGCACGGCCGTGGACGTCATCGAGATCGACGGCGCCTCGAACCGCGGCATCGAACACATCCGGGAGCTGCGCGAAACAGTAAAGTACGCGCCCGCGGGCGGCAAGTACAAGGTCTACGTGATCGATGAGGTCCATATGCTCACGAACGAGGCCTTCAACGCCCTGCTCAAGACACTGGAAGAACCGCCGCCCTCGGTCCTCTTCATTTTCGCCACGACGGAGCCGCAGAAGATCCCGCCGACGATCCATTCCCGCTGCCAGCGATACGGCTTCAAGCGCATCTCCCTGCAGGAGCTGACCTCCCGCCTCCGGCACATTGCCACGACCGAGGGGATCTCCGTGAGCGATCTGGGGCTGGCCATGATCGCCCGGGCGGCCGAAGGCAGCATGCGGGACGCCCAGAGCCTGATGGACCAGGCCATATCCTACAGCGGCACGGACATCAAGGACGTTGACCTCCAGTCCATCTTCGGCGCCGTTGCGCAGGACGCGCTCACGGCCTTTACGAAGGACATCCTGGGGCGGGACACGGCAGCAGTGCTCTCGCGGACCGATGGGCTGCTGGAACAGGGTGTTGATCTGCGCCAGTTCCTTGCCGGTCTTGTGGAGCATGCCAGGAACCTTCTGGTAGCCCGGACATCGGCAGATCCCGGGCGCATCCTGGAGCTGCCGGCACCGGACATGGAATCCATTAAACAGCAGGCCCGTGAAGCGGACCCGGAGCGGCTTATCCTGATCTTCGACAGCCTTTCCAGGACGCTCGATGAGATGCGCTGGTCAGCCAATCAGCGCTTCACCTTCGAGGTGGGGCTCATAAAGCTCTGCAGCATCCAGCCGCTGCGGCCCCTGGGAGAGATACTGGGCCGCGTGCAGTCCCTGGAGGCGCGGCTCGGCTCATAAGCCTCCCTGCC
>JBBIHD010000019.1:1343-19430 GCA_037447195.1 Nitrospirota bacterium
CCCTATGCGACAGGCCACGGCGCTGCTGCCCGGACCCGGACGGAGAGCGGCGGAGCAGGGGGAGGCGCTGATTGGGAGCGGGTCCTCGCGGCGCTGAAGTCAGCACGGCCCAGTCTGGCTTCTGCCCTTGCCCACAGCAGGCTGCTTGAGCGGTCGGGAGATGTCCTGACCATCGGGGTAAAAGGCGGAAGCTTCAACCTCGGTCTTGCTGAAAAGAAGGAGAACCGGACCTTTATCGAGGAGCAGGCGCAGAAGGCGCTCGGCACAGGCGTCAAGATCGCCTTCCGGCCTCTGGACGCTGACAGGCCTGCTGCGGGCAAGAGCAGCGAGCCAAAGAAGCGCACGGCCCCGGCTGAGCCGGACCCGATCGTGCAGGACGCCCTTCAGATCTTTGGCGGGGAACATATCCCCGCTGACACCGAAAACGACGCATAGCACGCCGCATCCTGCCCCTGGGCCATTTAATCTTCTTATGGCGCCATAAAAAACACGATTTTACTTGCAATGCTCCCGGAATCTTTTTATCATACTGTTTTTGTCCCTTTAATCTTCATGATGAGGATGGTAGAAGCTGAAATGTCAAAGAACCTTTTGAACAATCTCATGAAGCAGGCCCAGCAGATGCAGGAGCGGGTCAAGCAGCTCCAGGAAGAGGCGGCGGGAAAGACCGTCGAGGCCTCATCGGGCGGGGGCATGGTGACGGTCGTGGCGAACGGCCGGCAGGAAGTCCTCTCGATCAAGATCGACCCGTCCGTCGTGGACCCTGCGGACATCGAGATGCTCCAGGACCTGATCTCGGCTGCGGTGAACGAAGCGCTGCGCAAGGCCCAGGAGATCATGAAGGAAGAAATGTCCCGGCTGACGGCAGGCATGGGCCTCCCTCCGGGGCTGATTTAGGGCCGCCGAAGCAATGGAACGCAGCGGCCGCGACAGCAGGGCAGCAGCGAAGCACGGCAGGGGACAGGCAGCGTCTCCGGGCCGGGCGGGAAAGCAGGCGGCAGACATATCAGGCAGGGCGCTGGGACGGACCATCGAGGCCCTGATGAAGCTTCCGGGCATCGGCCGTAAAAGCGCCGAGCGGCATGCCTTTGCCCTGCTTGCCATGCCGGCTGAAGAGGCAGCGGGGATCGCCCAGGCCATCCTGGACCTCAAGAGCAGCATCCGGTCCTGCGACCTCTGCCATACGGTCACGGAAGACCGCGTGTGCGGCATCTGCAGCGACGAGCGGCGCGACAGCACCCGGATCTGCGTGGTCGAGGAGCCGAGCAACGTGCTGGTCCTTGAAAAGACCGGCGTTTTCCGAGGACGCTATCATGTGCTCCTCGGGGCACTGTCGCCCCTGGACGGCATCGGACCCGAAGTCCTTACTATCGACAGCCTGATGCAGCGGCTGCGCACCGGCGCGGTGACGGAAGTGATCGTCGCCACGAATCCCACGGTGAAGGGAGAATCAACGGCCCTCTATCTTTCAAAACTGATCAAGCCGCTCGGCATCAGCGTAACGCGCATCGCCTACGGCCTTCCCGTCGGCGGCGACATCGAATATGCCGACGAAAGCACGGTGCAGCGGGCGCTGGAAGGGCGGCGGGAATTGTAGTAGGCGCCGCCGCCGGCGCCGCAGAGACCGCAGCGAAACCCATCATCGCAGCGCCGCATCGCAGCATCGTTCAGCGCTCCGTTCTCATTCAGGCAGTTCACGCTCTCTTCGGCTTCAATTCAATCTCAAGATCATACAGGTAACGCAGAGGGGGTTGCAATGGGTGAAATGATGGAAATCAGGTGGCATGGCAGGGGAGGGCAGGGCACGGTCACCGCGGCAAAAGTGCTTGCCGATGCCTGCCTTAGCGGCGGACGCCATGTCCAGGCATTCCCCGAGTACGGTCCCGAGCGGGCCGGCGCTCCGCTCCGGGCATACAACCGGATCAGCCAGAACCCGCTCAGGATGCACTGCCCGGTGGTGAATCCCAAGGTCGTTGCGGTGGTGGACGCATCGCTCCTGGACGCTGTCGACGTGGCTGACGGCGCGACCGATGACGCCGTCTTCGTGATCAACACGGGCAAGGACCCCAAGGACATTCGGGCCCAGCTCAAGGCCAAGCCGTCGCAGAAGGTCTATACGGTGGACGCCTCGAAGATCGCGATCGAGACGATCGGCCGGCCGCTGCCGAACTCCACCATGCTCGGCGCCGTGAACAAGGCAACGGGCATCGTGAGCATGGAAGTGCTTCTGGAGGACGTGAAAGGCAGCTTCGGCAAGAAGTTCGCCCAGAAGATCATCGACGGGAACCTTGCCGCGGTCAAGCGCGGATACGAGGAGGTACAGCTGGGATGAAACAGATGAACTGGAAAGAGCTGCCGCACGCCGGCACCATCCTGGAAGCCGGCAACGCGCATGCGTACAAGACGGGGTCCTGGCGGTCGTTCAAACCGCGCTGGATCGAAGAAAACTGCATTCAATGCCTCTTCTGCTGGATCTACTGCCCCGATTCCTCGGTCATGGTGAAGGACGAGAAAATGACGGGCTTCGACTACGACCACTGCAAGGGCTGCGGCGTCTGCGCCCTGGAATGCCCGGGCAAGAAGGGCGCCAAGGCCATCGTGATGGAAGAGGAGGGAAAATAGCATGGCGACCGTAACCAACACCAAGACCGTGGCCGTCACCGGCAACCAGGCCGTTGCCGAGGCGCTCCGCCAGATCAACCCCGACGTTGTGCCGGCCTACCCCATCACGCCGTCCACGGACATCGTGCAGCGGTTCTCCGAATTCGTGAACAACGGTGAAGTGGACACCGAGATGATCCTCGTGGAGAGCGAGCACAGCGCCATGAGCGCAGCCATCGGGGCCTCGGCCGCCGGCGGCCGCGTGGCAACGGCCACGAGCGCCCAGGGCATGGCCCTCATGTGGGAGATGCTCTTCATCGCCGCGGGCTATCGCCTGCCGATCTTCATGGCCCTGGTGAACCGGGCCCTGTCCGCTCCGCTGAACATCCATGGCGACCATTCCGACGGCATGGGCATGCGGGATTCGGGCTGGATCCAGCTCTGGTCCGAGAACGCCCAGGAGGCCTATGACAACATGATCATGGCGCCGCGCATAGCCGAGCATATGGATGTACGGCTCCCGATCATCGTCTGCCTCGACGGGTTCATCATCAGCCACTCCATTGAGAGCATGAAATATCTGACCGACGACGAAGTGAAAAAGTTCGTCGGCGAATTCGCGCAGATCAATCCGCTGCTCGACACGGACAAGCCCAAGAGCATCGGCGCGCTGGTGCTTCCCGATTACTACATGGAGCACAAGCGTGCCCAGCACGAGGCCATGATGAAGGTGAAGAAGGTGGTGCAGGACGTGTCCGCCGAGTACGCCAAGCTGTCGGGCAGGAAATATGAGCTTTTCGAGACCTACCGGCTCGAGGACGCCGAGGTGGTCCTCGTGGCGCTCAATTCAGCCGCTGGCACCATCAAGGACGAGATCGACCGCTATCGCGACAAAAGCGTGAAGGCCGGGCTGCTGAAACCCCGCCTGTTCCGGCCCTTCCCCTATGAGGAAGTGGGCGCCGCGCTCAAGAACGCAAAGGCCATCTGCGTCATGGACCGGGCCGACTCCTTCGGAGGCTACGGCCCCCTGTTCATGGAGATCGCCTCGGCCCTGCAGCCGCACAAAGGCCCCGTGGCGTTCAACAAGATCTACGGCCTCGGCGGCCGCGACCTGATGCCCATCGATGTGGACCAGGTCCTGGACGAAACGACGGAAGTAGCGAAGACCGGCAAAGCGAAGATGACGAAAGAGTACATTACGGTCAGAAACTGACCTCATTGAACATTGGAATGTGCAACGTAACAGTTCCGGTCTTCAATTTACCATAAGGAGATCTCAATGAGCGCGACCCAGGAAAAACCCATGACCTTAAAGTCGCTTTCCCGCAAAAAGGACCTGCTCTCGGGCGGGCACCGCATGTGCTCGGGCTGCGGCGCTCCCATTGTGCTGCGGCAGGTGCTGCTTGCGGTCGAGAACCCCGTGGTGCTCACCAACGCCACGGGCTGCCTCGAGGTGTCTAGCTGCCTGTTCCCCTACACGGCATGGCGGGTGCCCTGGATGCACAGCGCCTTCGAGAACTCGGCGGCCACGGCATCAGGCATCGAGACCATGTACCGCGCCCTGCGCAAAAAGGGCAAGATCAAGAAAGAGATGAACTTCATCGCCATCGGCGGGGACGGCGGCACCTATGACATCGGGTTCCAGTCCCTCTCCGGCGCCATGGAGCGCGGCCACAAGATGCTCTACATCTGCTACGACAACGGCGCCTACATGAATACGGGCATCCAGCGGTCAAGCGCCACGCCCTTCGGCGCGGACACCACGACCTGCCCTGCCGGCGACGTGATCCCCGGCAAGCCCCAGCGCCGGAAGGACCTGACGCGCATCATGGCTGCTCACAACGTGGCCTACGCTGCCCAGGCCTCGCCCCACAACTGGAAGGACCTCATGACCAAGGTGAAGAAGGCCCTGGCTGCCGACGGTCCGTCCTACATGGCCATCATCGCCCCCTGCAACCGCGGCTGGCGCTGCCAGACCAACGACGCGATCCAGCTTTCGAAGCTGGCCGTCGACTCCTGCTTCTGGCCGCTCTATGAGGTGGAAGGCGGCAAATGGACCATCAACTACGACCCCAAGGACAACAAGAAGCCCATCAAGGACTGGCTGAAGCCCCAGGGCCGGTTCAAGCACCTCTTTGCCCCCGGCAACGAGTGGATGCTCGAGAAGTTCCAGCAGGGCGTGGACACTGATTGGGAGAACCTCAAGAAGTTGCAGGCCATTTTTGGCCGCTAAGCACCGCCGCAACCAGTGAAACAAAGCGCTGAGACAGCCGGGCACCCAGTGCCCGGCCTTTTTTTGTGGGCAGAAGAGGCAAAATATCCCTTGAAATCTTGCGGGCACTGTGGTTAAATAGCCTATAACTGTCAACCGGCTGCATGCCCGGACGGCAGGCAGTAGCACCAAGGAGAAACGAATGCTCGGTTCCGATCTGGTCATGTACGAAGAGGAGTTCAAGCTCATAGATGCTGAACTCAACCGCCTTCTTGCGCAGGCAAATGCCAAGGTCGTGTTCCTGGTCGACAAGAACGGCCAGTTGATCGCGGCAACAGGCGAAACAGAGAATCTGGACACCACGTCGCTCGCGTCCCTTACGGCCGGCAACATCGCGGCCACGGGGGGAATGGCCAAGCTCCTGGGTGAAAAGGAGTTTTCCATTCTGTTCCACGAAGGGCAGCGGGACAATATCCACATATCCATCATCAGCCAGCGGATCATCCTCGTTGTTATCTTCGATCAGCGGTCGTCGCTCGGCCTCGTACGGCTCCGCGTCAAGAAGAGCGCGGAGGTTCTGGGGTCCATATTCGGACAGCTCCTGCAGAAAGTGGAATCAGGCAAAGGTGCTGGCAAGAGCGGCGATTCCCCCTTCGCGGAAATTACGGACGAAGACATCGACAAGCTGTTCGGCTAAGTCAACCGCGGTCATCGCCTGAGCATTTACGGAGAGGAAAGAGCGTTCCATGTCGTTTATCAATTACTCGTCGAGAGAAATCAACTGCAAGATCGTTTACTACGGCCCCGGTCTCTGCGGCAAAACGACGAATCTGCAGTACATCTACAAGAAAACGAACCCTGACAGCAAGGGAAAGCTGATCTCCCTCGCCACGGAGACGGAGCGCACGCTGTTCTTCGATTTTCTCCCCCTCGCCCTTGGCGAGATCCGCGGGTTCAAGACCAGGTTCCATCTGTACACCGTGCCGGGCCAGGTCTTCTACGATGCCAGCCGAAAGCTCATTCTGAAGGGCGTCGACGGCGTTGTCTTCGTGGCCGACTCGCAGATCGAGCGGATGGAGGCGAACATCGAGAGCCTGGAGAATCTCCGGATCAACCTGGCCGAACAGGGCTACAATCTGGACAATATCTCGTTCGTCGTGCAGTACAACAAGCGCGACCTGCCGAACGTTGTACCTCTCGACGAGATGAAAAAGGCCCTCAATCCCCGCGGGGTGCCGGATTTTGAGGCCGTAGCGCCCGACGGGACGGGCGTGTTCGATACGCTCAAGTCGGTGGCCAAGCTTGTCATCATGGAGTTGAAAAAAGGACAGGAAGGCGGCGGGTAGGCGTCTCAGCGTCTCACAGTAATAAACGATCCGTTGACAGAACAGAGGTTTTGTGGTAATTTGGTCCTCGCCTGCGTTAACAACGTCAGAGACAACAAAGACCGATATATTCTGCGGCAGTTCAATCATTCATACTTTGCAGAGGGAGGTGGCAACGGAAAAAGCTGAAACATACATTATTATTCCCGGATAGCTCAGTCGGTAGAGCGGGTGGCTGTGCGAGCCCAGACAAGAGTGGGGCGAGCAATGAATCTCACAAAGGAAGGCACGCCTTTGGTGAAACGTGAAACTCGCAAGTACGCAGACCGCAGGCAGTATTTAATCAGCGCCGTGCACAAGCGCAGGAAGAAGATCCGGCAAACGGCTGTTGAGTACAAAGGCGGGCGATGCGAAGTATGCGGGTACAGCAGGTGCATTGAAGCCCTGGAGTTTCACCATAAGAACGCTTCCGGCAAGGATTTCAGTATATCCGAGAAAGGGTATACGAGAAGCTGGGCCAAGGTTAAGGAAGAGTTGGATAAATGCGTTCTCCTGTGCGCAAATTGTCATCGTGAGATTCATGCTGGAGTGCAGCTTTCCCGAGAAATCGGGATTGAAAAATCGGGTGAATTCAGGGAAGCCTAAGTGGTCGAAAGATCATATGGTAATCCTGAGCGAAGTCCGTCGAAGGGTCGCAGAGTAGGCGGAAACGTGCAGAGACTAGGGAGTGAGGAACCCGTCCAATACCCTCCCGTAAGCGCCCGATCCCTAAAAGATAGTATCTCAGGGGAATGAGATAGTCCAAGCCTCATGGAAACATGAGGGTCCTTGTAACCACCATGTCGCAGGTTCGAGTCCTGCTCCGGGAGCCAATATACAAGAAAGCCAGGTTTCATCATGACGATGAAGCTTGGCTTTTGTTGTTTGTACGCAGGAGTGTTCGTTCAGTGACAAAGGGCGAAGAACAGGAAAGGGATTCCCGACGAAGGCGGCATAGCCAGCAAAGTTCCTGTCAGCGGGGACGGTCATTACAGGCTGAAGGTATACCCGATGACGAGGGAAACCTCTTCTAATTTGTAGTCAAAACCCTCCTGCTTCCACGTTGGTCCCCCCAGGGTCATATAGGCCTGCCAGCCGCTTGCGAATTTATGCTGCAGCAGGAGCAGGTAGGCAAGCTTTCTGACCCGCAGAGTAATCGGGATTTTGTCACCGAAGGCAGGGCTCGGCGTATTGTCAGGCGTCAGGATGATATCGCCGGAAAACTTCGCCATCCAGGAGCCCACGCCGAGGGCTAACTTGCTTTCACTGCCTCCAGCGTAGGGCCAGCGATAATGCAGGGCAGGCACGAAATAGGAGTAATACCCTGTGACCGAGGTACCCACATCCTCCCGGGACCCGCTGGAGGTTCCGTTCGCGTTCGATCCGCCGTCCGCTACCCATTGATGGTCCAGCGTGACCGTTGCCGCATAAGCATAGATCGTGAATCCGAAGTTGCTTTTGCCGAAGTGGTATTCCGGCGATTCTATGTTCATGGCTGCGAAGGCTGAATCCACGACATCGTTCGAGAGATTTCCCTGCCAGCCATCTTGTTTGCGTACGACATCAAGGCCGAGATGGCGCAGGCCCACACCGGGCGTGAAGGAAAGAGCGCCGCGCCATCCACCATCCTCGTCATTGCCGGCGGCAGCAGGCCCTGTGAAAAGTGTCAGCATGCAGAAAGCCAGGAGCAAATGGAGGCATCTCCGGAACAAAACACCGTCAGCCCGGCTCCCGGTCTTGGCAGGATCATTCATTCAGACAACCTCCCTCGTCCCCGCAGAACTTCATGATATCCGGTTGACCACTTCGCCGCTGCGCAGAGCTTGCCGCGGGAGGCTTGCACGAGCGGCGGCCGGCATCATTCCATCCTCCATCGCGCTGATAGGTCGAATTTATCATCTTCGCGGGAACAGCGACCCGCACCGGATCCCCTGACGCTACATAATAGGAATACCCCGTCCCGTCGTCAACAAAAAACAGCCGACGCAGATGGTGGGAAGACGTCTGCCAATTCCTGCGCACGCAGGATACTGGAGCAGTCCTTCTTATGCTATCTGGTGTCTCTCGTGAGAACAGACGGAGAAGCGAGAAATCGTCACCCGCAGTGAGCGGGATTGAGTGAAGAGTATCGTTTTGCGGCTTTGCGTTTATAACTAGCCAAGGTGTCACTTACCGGCCTTGTGATGTCGTATTAAGACCCGCCAGATGTCCAAAATCAGACCAACACAAAAAACGCCTCACATTTTCTCCTTTAAATTCGATTGGTTAGGCATAGATGCATTGGCACGCAAGTTGCTACTTTAGTAGACAATGGAGCGAAATAGCAAGTCACTCCTTCAGAAGCATAACAACGGCAGGCCAGGAGGACCAAGATGTTTCTATCGCCCAACAATATCAAATGGCACGGTACCACCATCAGGAAAGAGGACCGCTGTGCATTGAACAGGCACAGTTCCACGGTCATCTGGCTCACGGGCCTGCCATCGTCGGGAAAATCCACGGTAGCCAATCATCTGGAGCATACGCTCTTTCGCTACGGGCTTCGGTCATACATTTTGGACGGTGACAATATCCGGCATGGGCTGAACAAAAACCTCACGTTCACCGCCGAGGACCGGAAGGAGAACATGCGGCGCGTAGGCGAGGTGTCGAAGCTGTTCGTTGACGCCGGGCTTATCACGATCGTGGCCTTTGTGTCGCCCTTCCGCGCTGACCGCCAGATGGTGCGCGAGATGTTCCCCTCAGGCGAGTTCCTGGAAGTGTTCGTCAAGTGCAGCCTGGCTGTCTGCGAACTGAGGGACCCCAAAGGCCTGTACAAGAAGGCGCGCAAAGGCGAGATAGCGCACTTTACCGGCGTGAACGATCCCTATGAAGCTCCTGAGCGGGCTGATCTTGAGATCGAGACCGACAAGCTTTCTCTTGACGACTGCGTGAAGAAGATCTTCCGCCTGCTGGTGGACAGGAAGATCGTGACCCATACTGACGAACTAGGGAATCAGAAATCGCCCGGCAGCCCTATGCAGGTGCCGGACCCGCTGTTCAGCTTTGGTTGATCGACCCGGAAGCACCCTATCCTCCGGAACAGGGGCCTGCTCCAGCGGCAGGCCCCTTTCTTTTTGCGAAGAAGCAATGAAGGTGTCGCGCCACGAGGCGCAACGTGCATCCCGTTTCCGCGACATCCCCAGGAGCGACATAGCTTCGTGAGTACAGCCCTATCAGCTCCGCCTGACCGAGTACATGCCCCTTCATGGCCTTCTCCAGATCTTTCCTGGTGGTTCCCTTGTCCAGTGTGATGGCTGCATCCAGCGCATAGAGCCTGAAGAAATAGCGGTGCGTTCCCGAAGGCGGGCAGGGGCCGCCGTAGCCGAGATTGCCGAAATCGTTCACACCCTCAACAGCCCCTGCCGGGACCGACCCTTCGCTGATCTCGCTCAGTGAAGGGTCGATGTTCCAGAGCACCCAATGGACCCAGGTTCCGCGCGGCGCATCAGGATCGTCAACGATCAAAGCAAGGGACTGAGCCGCCATGGGTATGTGCTCGATGCGGAGCGGTGGATTGATATCATTGCCATCGCAGGTATACTTGCGAGGTATCTGCTGCTGATGGCCAAAGGCGGGGCTGTGGAGCGAGAAGGTTGGCACGTTGACCACCTCCGATCGATAAGATCACCTCTGCAGAAAGAGTCGGGCTGACGCACAGGTAATTCTTTTCTATCAGGTCACATACGACTGCAGCAATGGTGGAATCGTGACACTAATTATAATAGCAGGACGAGAAGGCTGTGTCCACGTTCGGGCGGCGCAGTGTACGGTGCGTCAAGAAGGAAAAAAGGGGGACGCCGGCGCGTCTGCAAGGCTGACTGCTCCCTGAGACGCGCTGGCGTCGGGGGGGGGGGGCTGGGTTAGGCGGCCGTGGCCAGGACCGACTCCATCACATCGCCGACCTGGAAGCTGCTGACCGTTTCGCGCATGCGCTTGGCCTGCGATGCGAGTTGGTCAGCCGAGGCCGACAGTTCGGTGGAGCTTGAAGCGTTCTGCTGGATCATGTCTCGGATGCGCTCGATGGATTTTACGACCTGTTCGACGCCCGCTGACTGCTCCTCGGCCGAGGCGCTGATGTTCGAAGTAAGCTCGTTCAGCGTCGTGAGGGCCTTGATGATCTGGTCGCCGCCGGCTGACTGTTCGTTGGTGGCCATGCCGATCTCGGTGCTGTACTTTGCCACCTCGTCGACGGATTCTTCGATCTTGGCAAGCGTGGCCGAGACCTCGCGGCGGCCGGCGCCGATCTCGGACTGGACGCTCGAGAGGCTGGTGTCCATGTGCTTCACTGCGTTCTGGGCCTCCTTCTGGATGCCCCGGATGAGCTCGTTGATCTCCTTGGTCGAGATGGCGGACCGTTCGGCAAGCTTGCGCACCTCGTCGGCGACGACGGCAAAGCCGAGCCCCTGATCGCCGGCCTTGGCGGCCTCGATCGCTGCGTTCAGGGCCAGGAGGTTCGTCTGCTCGGCGATATCGTCGATCACCTCGACAATGCGGCCGATGTCCTCGATCTTGGTGCCGAGGTTGTTGACCGTGTCCGCCACGCTCTTGATGGCAGCTTCGATCTCCTCCATGCTTGCGGCGGATTTATCGACGGCAACGCGGCCGTTGGCTGCGGCATGGCGGGACTTCTGGGCGATCTCGACGAGGCGCCGCACGTTCTCGGCAACGCTCTTGATCGACACAATCATCTGCTCGATGGAGGACGACGTCTCGTTCACTGATGCGGCCTGGGAGGCCGTGTTCTTTGCGACGCTCGCCGAGTTCGCCGCCATCTCATGCATGGTGGCTGTGATCTCTTCGATGGCGGCGGCGGCATTCTCGTTGTTCTTTGAGGCCTCCTCGGCCATGCTCGCGAGCTGGCCGCTGGCCGAAAGTATCTCATGGGAGTTCTGGCGGACCCGGGAGACGATGTCCTTCAGGCCCGATGTCATTTTCTGAAAGGACTTGCCGAGGTAATCGTGGTCCGACCTGCTGGCAACGCCCTTGCGGAGCTCGCCCTGGGATATCTCTCCGGCCGCCTCGCCGATGTTCTTCAGGTACGAGGACATTTCGCTGAAGCTCTGCAGCAGCCTGCCGATCTCGTCGCGGGACGTGACGTCCACATTCTGGAATATCTCGCCCTGAGCGATGCGCCGCGACATTTCCGTCAGTTTCGTAATGGGGTTCAGCATCAGGCGCTTGGAGGTGATGTAGAGGGTGATGCCGAGCAGGAGCGCCATGGCCACATTAACGGCAATCACGAATATGATGGTCTTCAGGATCTGGGCCTGGATCTTGTGCTCCGACAGGCCGAGCGTAAGAGTGCCGAGCCTTTCACCCTCGATCTCTATGGGCATGGAGAATTCAGCGACCTCCCCGGTTTTTTTGATGGCGTCGATGTTCTTCGCCAGGTCCGTGTCCTTGGAAAGGCGTTCAAGCGCGGCTTTCACGCCTTTGATCTGCATATTTATGCTCGCTGCCAGCGACGTGAGAATGCGCTCGTCCACGTCGGTGACGATCGCGTAGGCCACCTCGGGGTCCTTGTTCACTTCTTTCACGATCGCATCGAGCTGGATATAGTCCTTCATGATCAGCTGGTCGCGGCTGAGCTTGGAAATGTACGAGGCAAGGCTTTGTCCCTTGTCCAGCAGCGACTGCTTCAGCATGCCCCGCTCGTTCTGGGCGATCAGCACGCTGCCTCCCGCGGCAGCGACGATCATGACGGCGAACATCACGCCGAGAAATTTATACTGGATGCTCTCGTTGAACTTCTTAGTGAACATGGGCGCCTCCTGGCTGGTTCATCGCCCGCAGCGTCAGATCTCCACGCGGCTGCGGGGCGGTGCTGGAATGAAGCCTGGACAATTGTGATAACGATTAAGGACTATCCCGTTTGTTCTGTTAACGTAGTTATTCTATAGCAAGTTATTTGCCAGGAGAAAAAAATCCATGGAAACAATGAGTTATGCGTAGGGTACAATAAGTCACTGTCGAAAAATGAACGCTCTTAACTGGGATAAGTCTAATTGCAAAAAGCTATCTCATTGAAAAAATGTAAAAAATACCAGTGCCGAATTCCGGACAGCTATTTGAGCAGATCATGCCGCAGTCTTCGAACGTCCATTCCTTTGAGACAGAGGAAGATATTCCAATCTATCAGGACCGCAGTAGGAAAAAGGCGGGTTGATCGCGCTGCAGAGGCTGCGCTGCTCCATGCTGTGGGCTGCCCAACCTGCAGCCCTGACAGCGGCGATAAGAGGAACTGCAAGAGTTTCAGGGATCAGCAGCATCAGAAATATAGCGCCGGCATATAATGAGGCCGCCGGCCTGAAACCGTTTCCCTCCGCCTCCTCTTCGATCCGCTCACAGAGGCGATGCCACCCCGAGTCGCCGATGCGCTGGCCCAAGCGACGGCTCAGGCGTTTCATGATCTGCGCTTTCGGGTCGTTATATCCCTCCCGGGGCAGGAGAAAGCCGGGAACCGGCTCTGCCCCCCCGCTTACAGCTGAGCGGCCCTCGCCAAGGTGAGGCGATTCCCGAGACGCCTGCAAATGCCGCATAGCTGCTCCGATGCCGTCGCGATTAAGCGAACCTTTCAATGAGCCGATGGCCGCTGTGACGGCCGATGAAACATCTGCGCGAGAGGAGGCAGTCACCCGTGCGGAGTAGGACGAAGCATCCTGTTCAGCCTCAGCGCTGGCTATAAAGACCGCATCGAGCACCTGGACCGCATCATCGTCAGGCGCGTATCCCGAGATCTGGGTCAAAAAGCTTCTCGTGTAACCCGGCTGGCGCAGGGGACGGACGGGTTCAAGATGATGGGTTACGCGAAAGCTTGCAGCAACAGCAGCAGGCAGTTTTGCGATCATCCTGACAGCTTTGCGCATTTCAGCGCGGGCATCGTCGACAGCCGCCTCGGGATCCACGGCTCCCAGATAGGCGGCAGCGGTCCTGAGGACGTCGAGGGGGTGGGCATGTTGCGGAAAAGTCCTGAACAGCTCGATCAGCTCCGCCGGAAGATCGGCGGCTGCCGTAAGCTCAGCTTTGAACAGCTCGAATTCAGCAGCTCCGGGCAGCCTGCCGTACAGCAGCAGATAGACCACCTCTTCATAGGTAGAACAGTCCACCAGCGCGTTCAGCCCGTATCCCCTATAGGTGGGTTCGGTCTCATCAGGCCCCACGCTGCAGACCGAGGTCGCGACCGCTGCTTCATGAGAGTCATGACGCCGGGAACTGTCCAAGACTGTGTTCTCCTCCCGTCTTGCGGCAAAGAAAGTTCTGAAGTGAATAAAATGCAAATGACTTGCCACAGGCCTAATGCGTTGATTTTTCTGGCAGCGGAACATATCCGGTGAGCGACAGAGAGTCGGAATCAGGCAGGTAAAACCAAGGCCACGAGACGCAAGCTGGACAGGCCATCAGTGCTGTGAGCCCCAGCCGACTGGCCCGTGCAAGGAATAAAAATGCGCCCCGCCGGACCGGCGGGGCGCTCAGAAGGGCAGCTATTCTTTTTCCGTGTACTTCTCCAGCATGGCCTCGATCTTTTTGATCGGAACGTAATCGCGGTCAAAGTCGGCCTTGACGGGATCGGGAATCGTGATCTTCTCGAACATCTTCTCATTGCCCTTGTCATTGGCAAGCTTCAGGATCGTCTCCGTCACCTTGTTCCGAAAGGAGGCCGGCACCCGTGTCTGCGCCGAGAGCGGATGGGACGCCGACGGCGGCGTCTCGTAGATGATGGTGAGCTGGTTCTTGACGTCATCAGGCTCCTTCATGAGCGTCCGCTTCACGCCGCCGCCGGCCGCGGCCTTGTCCAGCACAACGTTCCGGTACACGTTGTTGTGCGTCTTCACATAATCCGGCGTAAACTTGACCTTCTCCTTCTCCGTCAGGAGCGCGCGCATGTACAGAGAGGCTGCGAAGGCATTGGGTGCGGGAAAGGCTATGGACTTCCCTTGCAGGTCCTGGACCGAAGTTACGGGCCCGCCCTTCTTGGCAACAAGGATGCCGACCAGGTCATTGTTGTCCCTGATGAGGGGAACGTATCCGCCCTTTGCCTTCGCTTTCAGCGCCAGGAGCGAGTTCATGTAGGCGAAGTCCGGCACACCGGCGAACACGTCACTCTCGAACTGGGCGATCGTGTTGTAGGGCAGGATCTTGAACTCGACGTTCAATTCCTGGGACAGCTTCCTGACGAAGGGCATCCAGCGTTCGAATACTTCCGACACCGGCATCTGGGGAATGACGGCCAGCGTGTAGGTCTTCTTTTCCTGGGCCTGGCCATGGAACGGGAGCAGTACGATGAGACCGAGCAACAGTACGGCTAAACGCAGAAGCTTCATTTTGTATCCTCCTTTGAGCAGCTCATATACTGAAATTCCGCAGCGCTCTGCATGCGGACTACTGCCGGAGTGTAGAGTAAAGTAACGCCCTGAGTGGCTGTGCAAACAGGAACTCTTCAGGCAGATATACAAAATGCAAAAGTTGTTCCAACAGGGCAGATCGATTTAACTGGCCGATATTCAAGTGATTCATAAACGGCTCATAGGCGGGTACAGGTCCGGAACGAAACACACTGTCCTGTTTCTGACTGTCGAAGTTGCAGTTACGTTTCATTTCTAAAAAAGATAGCGCACTGGTGAGAACGACCATGCAGGAGCATAAGTCGGGCCATGGATCCGACGCATTCAGGACGTATAAAAAAAACTTCCCACAAAATCGATGCATTTTGATAGCAGATCATGTTATGAGGAATGAGCGAGAGAGGCATGTATGAGTGAAAAAGTAACACATTGGTGCTTACAGCTCAGTGAGCGGCAGTTGAAAAGGTTAAATAACGAGCGTCAAGATCTTGTGGCCCGGTATTTGCAAATGCATAGTTCTGTTGATTAGCTGCTATCTCGGTCCTGCATGAGCAGAAAGTGACGTGATCAGGGCAAATCGTGAGTAGAGTCACCGTGCTCATGCGGTGCGGGCTGCGCGGCAGCTTTTCAGGAAAATGTGTAAGTAATTCCAAGAAAGACCAGACAGAAGCAGAAAGCAGGAGGTACGAGAAATGGCAGGGGAAATACATGCAAAAGAAACAGGATCACCCGCCCGGCCACGGCCGGTCCTGATGATCCCGCTCAGACGGTGCGGCAGTCACGCGCTCAGGCTGCGGTTGAACTTCAGTCCGCAGTTCTACGCGCCCTATCCGCTGCACATCGTGGATTTTATGCCGCTGGTGAACCTCTACGGAGACCTGGGCGACGACAGAAACTATTTTCAGCTGGTCGTTGACCTGATCGGCCTGCAGACGGCAAGCATGGTGAAGTGGCCCGGTACGGTCTTTGATCCTGTCGAGATCTTCGAAGCCGTCAAGGACGGGCCGCGGAGCGTCCACCGGATCGTCTGGGAGCTCCTGTTCCGGACCGGCGCGCAGCAGGGCGCAAGCGTGGTGATGGACAAGTCACTGGACAGCGTCCATTACGCAGAAGAGCTCATGGCGCTCTTCAGTGACATGCTGTTCCTGAACGTGCTGCGCGATCCCCGCGCCCAGGTAAGCAGCATGAACAAGGCGATCATCCATGATTTTGACGCGCTGCTGAATGCCATGACCTGGGTCCGGGCCCAGAAGGCAGGCAGCGCGCTGGCGCAGAAATACCCCCACCGGGTCCTGACGATCCGCTACGAGGACTTCGTGTCGAACCAGGAGCGCGTGCTGCGGGGAATCTGCGGTTTCTTCCAGATCCCCTATGATCCCGCCATGCTCGACATCTCGCGCTCCGGAGAGGCGCATAAGATCTCGCACCTGTCCGCTCTCTGGGAATCCAATTGTTTTCCTCCTCTCGCGGCGAACGTGGACAAATTCAAGAGATCGCTCACGGTGCAGGAGATCGAGGTGATCGAGACGCTCTGCGGCGAGTATATGGACCAGTACGGGTACGAGCGCATGACTCCGGGAAAGGCGAATATCACCCCCCGCGTCATCGCTGAAGCAAAGAAACGAAGCGAGTTGAAGCGAGCGCAGGCATGGGAGGACCTTGCCCAAAAGGATCATCGCGACTATGTGCTGCGGAGGTTCCGGGCCGACTATCTGCGGTCCGTGAAGGAGCGGCTGGAGCGGGAGCGGAAAAGCCGGAAAAAAGCAGGAGACGAGCGGAGAGCTAAGCCGGGCCGAGCTGTTCGATCACCGCGGCAGCCAGCAGCGGAAGCATGATCTCGTGGTGGCCTGTAAGGGCGAAGCCCCTGCCGCCCTCCTGGGTCGGGCGGCGCACCACATTGGTGTTCGGCCGGTAATGCTGCACGAAGTCCATGTTCACGGTGGTGAAATGGCGGAGCGTATGGCCCAGGTTGCGGCAGAGGGTCACGGCCTTGAGGAAAATCTCGGGCAGCAGCACCGCTGAGCCCAGGTTGATATAGACCCCGCCTTCCAGGTCAGCCACGAGGGAGCAGAAGGCCTGAAAGTCCTTCTGCGCTGCAGCGCCCGTTGCTGCGCCGTCAAAGGACGGATGCATATGGATGATGTCCGTGCCGAGAGCAACGTGCACCGTTACGGGCACATTCAGCCGGCGGCCCGCAGCAAGAAGGCTCTTGTCCTTGTACGGGAAGTCGCCCTCCTGGATCATCTTGCCCACGGCAGCCCCGATGCCCGCTTCGCCTGCCGACCGGATCGCTCCGTTCAGCATGCTGCCCGTTTCGTCCGCCATGCCGAAGGCGCCTGACAGGATCTCCTTGTCCACGTCCTCCGATGTCTGGCCAACGAAGGCCAGCTCAAAGTCGTGAATGATCCCCGCGCCGTTCAGGGAAAGGCTCGTGACGATCTTCCGTTCCAGCAGATCGATGATCACGGGGTTCAGGCCCACCTTGATCGCATGGGCCCCCATGCCGAGCATGACGGGCCGGCCGTCCCTGCGCGCCTGCACAACGGCCGCGGCAACGTTCTTGAGGCACTGAGCGCCGAGGATGTTCGGCAGGGAGGAGAAGAAGTCCGTAAAGGGTGCGCCGGCCCGATGGGGCCGGGCGAAGTCGCCAAGCTTGACCTTGCTCGGCCTGCTTTTGAGGGAATAGGAGCTGATCTTCGAGAAGTCGATCTTTTTCATGGGGGCACGGAAGCGTCAGCGCTGTCTGCCGAAAAGTTCCTCGTCCACGAGCTGGCAGATGGCGTGGCCGAGAGTGATGTGCGTTTCCTGGATGCGCGCTGTCGGTTTAACGGGAACAACGAAGGCGTAATCAGCGGCCGCGGCGAGTTTTCCGCCTGCCCCGCCGGCAAGGGCCACGATGATCATTCCTTTTTTCTTCGCAACGTCGACTGCCTTTAATACATTGGGAGAATTGCCGCTCGTGCTGATCGCGATCGCAACATCGCCCTCGGCGCCCAGGGCCGCGATCTGCTTGGAGAAGACCTGATCATAGCCGTAGTCATTGCCGATGCTCGTGATCACAGCGGGGTCCGTGTTCAGCGCCACTGCGGGCAGGGGCGGCCGCTCGATGATGAACCGGTTCACGAACTCTGCTGCGAGGTGCGAAGCATCGGTGGCGCTACCGCCGTTGCCGAAGAGGACCACTTTTTTGCCGTCACGGAAGGCCTGGGCGATGAGCTTCACCACCTCGGCGATCTTGCCGGCGTTCTCTTTCACGAAGGCCACCTTGGTCCGGGCGCTCTCTTCGAATATCTGGATGATCTGGTCTTGCATGACAACTCCCCTTTTGCAGTGTCCGGTTATTATATTCCGGGTCCGGGAAATGTCAAGGCAAAAGAGGGGATGGTTCCTGCCGGCATACGGATGATGGTGAACGAGCCGGCATCTCCTTCGCTTGGACGCGCATTCGCGCTGAAAAGCAGCGTATCAACAGTAACTACTCAGGCCTGTCTCACACAAAGCCACAAAGCTCACGAAGAAATGCTTT
>JBBIHD010000020.1:0-4417 GCA_037447195.1 Nitrospirota bacterium
GAGCACGACCAGGACGATGGTTGCGGCGACCGTCAGGCCGAGATTGAGCGGCCCGAAGGCCACATCGTCGAACACCGTGGGCATGAAGAGCTGATCGTCGGGATTCTGAAAGACGACGCCCACCTTCCGGCGGATCTCCTGCCGCGTCGCATTCAGGAGCTGCAGGTCGCCGATGGTCACCCTGCCCGAGGTCGGAAGCAGGGAGCCGTTCATCTGCATCAGCATCGTGGATTTTCCCGCGCCGTTGGCGCCGACGATCCCGACCGATTCTCCATGGGTGATCCGGAAGGAAACGCCTTTCAGCGCCTCGGTGCCGTCGGGATACCGGTAGAAGACATCCTTGAACTCCACGATATGGTGGCTCATCCCGTCACCTCCTGCAACAGTCGGCCGATCAGCTCCGGGACCGGAAGGAACCGGAACAGGGCGAACATGCCCAGGACCACGGCGAGAAAGGCGGCGTCAGTGAAACGAAAGGAATACCGCTTTATCGACGGGACCTCGCCCCGGAACCCGCGGGAAAGCATGGCGCCGTAGATGCGCTCCGCCCGCTCCAGAGTGCGCAGGAAAAGCGTTCCGATGATCCGGACGGCGACCTGTGCGCCCCTGCCCCGCTTCCCGAAAGACCGCATGTCCCTGGCGCGCAGCATCCGCATGGTCTCCTCCATCATCACGAAGAGATAGCGATAAAGGAATAGCAGCTGCGATACGAAGAGCGCGGGCATGCCGAGCTTCCGGAAGGCGCGGCAGACGCCGGGGAAGGATGTCGTGGCGATCAGCAGCAGCGCCGCGCTGATGGTGAGCGTGAACTTGATCAGGATCGAGAGAAAGGACAGCCATCCCGCGGAAAGGGTCATCCCGAAGAGGGAAAGGGTGCCTTTATCGAGGACCGGGTTGAAGATGCCGATAAAGACCGCAAAGGGAGAAAGGACCAGGACCTTCCTGATCAGCGCCGAAAAAGGGATGTCGCCCAGGGCCATGAGCAGGACCGGGAACAGAAAAAAGGGCGCCAGGGCGATGACCTCATACTTGGGCCAGGATACCACGAAGAAGGCAAAGGCCATCGTGGCGATCACCTTGGCGCGGGGGTCCAGCCGGTGGACAACCGTGTCCTGGTACGAAAGCCGGTCAAGCGCCCCGAGGTTGAAATATTGCTGGTCAAAGGTCATTGGTCATATTCCCGTCATGTCTAAGCTGAATAATACTATTCTTGCCGGAAAGGCAAGATACAATCCTAAGACAGGGACAGTCCCCCTGAAATCAAAGGGGACTGTCCCTTTGCGAGCGCCTGCGGCGCATCATTCTGATCCCCAGGCCGATGATAACCGTGATCGCGAGGACGATGAAAGCCCCGATGATCCCCGCAGCAGACGTTCCCGCGTCAACAGCGGGCCAGGCAGCGCCGGCCTGCTCCCCCTCCCCCCCGTCACCGGACTGCCTGAAGCCGTAGTCGGGCAGGATGGCGGTTTTTTCCTGGATTTCCTTGAGCGCGGGAGAAATCCCCTGTTCCCGGTCCGAAAGCTGAGCAGTGCCAAGGACCTTCTCCAGGGACCATTCAAGCCCGTCCGGGTGCGTCGAGGCGAACCATGACAGCGCGCCGCCTGTTGCGATCGCGAGCGCCAGGAAGATGAAGGCGATCTTTTTTACCGCGGCCCCTCGATCCGGAGTGGCGGCAGCGGCATTGCGCTGAAGGACCTCCGGTCGCGCATGACCTACGTAGTTGATGACTCCCGCCGTCACAAAACCCTCAACGATGCCGATGGCAAGATGGATGGGCTGCATGACCATCAGAAAGGGGCCCAAGGGCAGTTCGCTCCTGCCCGACAATATGGTCTGGAGCACGACGAACAGGGAGCCGAGCTGCAGACCGACCACGACGCTCACCAGGGCGGCAGCGAATACGCGCAGGGAAGAACCGCTGCTCCCCGCGATGGGCCGGTAGAGCAGGGGATAGGCAAGAAAGCAGGGAAAGAAGCCCAGGTTCCAGATGTTGGCGCCCAGGGCCAGCAGGCCGCCGTCGGCGAAAAAAAATGCCTGGACCATCAGCACCGATGCCATGACGAGAAAGGCCGCGGAAGGCCCCAGGAGCACGGCTAGGATCATGGCTCCGCCGATATGCCCGCTTGACCCGGTGCCGGGGATCGTAAAATTGATCATCTGGGCCGCGAAGATGAACGCGCCGAGCACGCCCATCAAGGGGACCACCTGGTCGTCCATGCGGTCTTTCAGCTTGTTCGCTGAATAGCCGATGGCCGCCAGCGTCCCTGCCCAGAAGGCTGCGCCTACCGATGGGGAAAGCAATGCGTCGGCCATGTGCATGATCGTTCTCCTTCTGAAAAGGAACAGTCCCTTTTGACTTCAGAGGGACTGTCCCTGTGCCGCCCTTAATTCAACGTCTATCTATAAAACGGCCCTGAACAGAAAGCTCGCTAAAACCGCAGGGTCACGCCTGCCAGCACCGAAAGGTCCGTTTCAACATCGTTCAGGCCTGCCTTCACGCCGCCGGAAAGATCCAGGTCCTTCTGAGGCGAATAGATCAGCCCAAGTAGTCCGAAGGCAGGCTCGCGGTCCGAGGATTTGTCGGGATTCGTCTCCATCCCGATATTGGCAGCCAGCCGCGTTTTCTCCGACAGGGTGTATTCCGTGGCGAGCGAGAGGCGCCAGATGCTCTCGCGCTCATCAAGCTTGTTCTCATTGCGCAGGTACCCCAGATTGAAATGATGGGCCCATCTGTCATGGGTGGAGGTGATGATAAGATAACCGCCATAGGTTGTCTTGCCTGCGCCCAGTCCCTTGTCCTCATCGCCCGAAGGGATGCTCATGCCGGGCTTGAGCGCCATGCTCAGGTTCGCTTCTCCGAAAAAGCGCCATTTGACCTCGACAGACATATCAGACACTCCGCTCTCCCGTGCATCGATCACCCCGTCACTTTTCTCCGTATACCACTGATAGGGCAGACCCACGACAAGGTCAACGCTCTCTAGGAGACCATAGGAAAGGGCCATGGCCGCCGATGTTCCCGTGGCCTTGATGGTCGACCCGCCGACCTCTTCCTTGTCATGATCATACTGCCCGTTCACTTCAAGCTGAAATTTACCTGCGCCCTGGGTGCCCGTGTCGTCCGTGATCAGCGGATGGGCAGCCCAGCCTGCCTGCGAGAAGAACATAACTGCTGCCGAGGCAATAACCAGCACGAACCTGTTCATAGTTCCTCCTCACGATGTGTGATCTCAAGAGATTGCACGTATCGACCAGCATTCCCACTTACCCTTCTCACCTTCTTATCTACCTGCCTCACACCAATTCCCTGCCTGTCGTCGTCATGGTCAGCTTGCCGTGCTTTACGCCCCGCGTGCCGATCAGCCGGTCGGCAATGCGTTTGATCTCCCTGCTCTTCCCCTTCACCACGAGCACTTCCAGGCAATTGTGGGCATCGAGATGGACGTGGAGCGTTGAGATGATCTGGTGGAAGGACTTGTGCTGCATGTCCGTCAGCGCATGTTCCAGTTCCCGTGTATGATGATTGTAGACGATCGTGATCGTCCCCACGGTCTCCTGGGATTCCGCCTCCCACTCCTGGTCCACCAGGCTGTCGCGGATCATGTCCCTGATCGCCTCTGACCTGCTGCCGTACCCTTTTTTCGCGATGAGACTGTCGAACTTTTTTGCGAGCTGGCCGTCGATGGACACGCCGAACCGGACAAGACCGGACATGCTTCCTCCGTGCTACGTTTTTCAATAACGTAACATTGATCCCGGCTTTCTGTCAAGAAATATTTTATGGTATAATTACGGCACAACTTCATTATCATTATTTCAGAAGGAGAACCGATGCTGCCACGTCCGCGTCATATAATCTTGCTCTTTGCGCTTCTTGTGATCACCAGCTGCGTGCAGCGGCAGGAAGGCGCCCTGGAAGGCAAGGTGGAACCGCCCGGCATGGCCGCGGAGGTGATTGCCTCGCAAGATGGCAGGACCATTGCTTCCCTGGACATCGATCATGGTGACGGGACCTTCCGCTTGCCCCTGGCGCCGGGGACCTACGATGTGAGGATCACTGCGCCGTCAGTGCCCTTTCCAGCCGCCTTCCCCGGAACGGTGATCGAATCTGGAAAAACCACGGTCCTGCCGCCCGTATATCTATCTTCATCAGGAAGTTCTGCTTCCCTGTCAGGCGTTGTCGAGCCTGCGGGCCCGGGAACGACCATGACCCTGCTCTACGAGGGCAAGGAGCGCGCATCCGTCACTACCGGCCCTGAGGGCACCTATGCCTTCACCGCCCTGCCCGAAGGCGCCTATGCTGTCCGCGCATCCTCACCGGGCTATGCTGAGGACAGACGAGAATTCAGCCTTGCTGCAAAGGAGACCGTGGTCCGGAACATGCGCCTGCTCTACGTCTCATCAGTCGAAGGAGTGC
>JBBIHD010000020.1:4441-8255 GCA_037447195.1 Nitrospirota bacterium
CGTGGTGCGCGCCACTGGTTCAGGCAAAGCGCCTGCCAAGACAGCGAACGCCACAGTGCGGCGGGAGATGGCGAAGCGGGCGGCCCTGGCCGACGGCCAGAGGAACCTGCTCAGGGCCATCGAACAGATCAGGCTCGGCCCCGACCGGACGCTCGGCGCGGCCATGCAGGAAGGTGTTCACCGTGAGCGCATTCAGGGGTTCATCAAGGGATTCCGCGTGACCGCGGAGCGCCAGCTTCCCGATGGCGGCATGGAACTGGACCTGGAGCTTCCGCTCACCGGCAACCAAGGGCTTGCCGCGGCCGTTAGTGACTGATCGGGGTATGTGCCGCCTGCTGCTGCAGCCTACATTCCGGTGCAGCTTGCCTTTTATGAAAGTCAAAAACGTTCACCGCAATGGCGCCAAGGTCGCAAAGGAAAGCGAATACTTGGAATATCCGGAGCATTAAAACCTTCGCGTCCCTCGCGCCCTGGCGGTTCAAAAGATTTTCGAATTGCTTTCATTCGTCTGAGGCATTGATTCGCCAATTCCCCGTTAAAAGCTTTCGTTCACGGCTGAGTGATATGGCAAAAATCCGTCCGCCCCTGCCGGTGAAGCTCTTCATCGGCCTGCTGTCTTCTGATCGCGCCCTGCTGGACCGCTGCGCGTCCCTGCTCCAGGACCGCTATGGTCCGCTGGACTTCCGCAGCCCGGAAGCGCTCTGGGACCACACGGACCACTATGCCCCCGAACTCGGCAACGGCCTGCTGCGCACGTTCCTGTTTTTTCAGGAGCTCATCGATCCGGGCGATCTGCCGGAGATCAAACACTTCACGAACAGCATTGAGGAGCGGTTCACCGCGGCGGCAGAGGGACCTGCCCGGCGCAGCGTGAACATCGATCCCGGCTATCTTACGGAAGCGCGCGTTGTGCTGGCATCGGCAAAGGACTACGCCCACCGGGTCTACATCGGCAGGGACATCTATGCCGAGGCGACCCTGCTGTTCCGGGACGGGAGCTTCCGCGTCCGGGACCACACCTATCCGGATTTTCGAGCTGACACCGTCATCAGGATGTTCAACGGCATGAGAGAGGTCCTGCGGAAAGAGCTGCAGCAGCGGGGCGCGTCACGACTGTGACGAAGGAATGGACGGGGCGGAAGCCTTGCTTTTCAGGCCAACGATCCTGGACAGCCTGTCATGGGCATGGGCGAGGACGTCGGCGCTGATGAACTCATGGGCCTGCAGATGGATCGTGTCAACGGGCTTCAGGTCCTTCTCGACGAAGCTGATATTCACACGCACCCAGCCTTTGAACTCGGCAAGGGCCTGGCGTATCTGTTCATGCACCATCATCTCCACTGCTTCGAAATTCACTTTGCCTGTATTGATCAGCAGCGCGCCTATGGGCATGTTCGGATCGAGCTTCTGGAGCTTCAGCACTTCCAGGAGCTCTGATTCCGTCAGAATGCCGTCCTCGACGAGCAGATCACCGATGGCCTTGCTGTAGGGCGATAACGCCTGGAGGATCTTCCCCTCGTGAAAATGGATGCTGCCGATATTGTTCCCTGATTCGATCAGCAGCTCGCCGGTGCGCCGCTGCAGAACCACCAGCAGCAGCGCATCGTCAAGCGTAAATCCTGAAGTGTCGTTGCTCATAGGTGTGAAGTATTGCATAAAATGGTGCTCCTGTCAAACTGCCTGCCTGCGGGAACAGTGCCTTTACTTTCCCTGCCTCAGAAGGTATAATATCGCATCATGCTGAAAGAAAAAGGCTTTCTTGTCACCCTGGTGATCGTCCTGGCAGCCGTGCTGATCGGCGGCTCCGTCGGCTTCGTGCTCTTCGCCCTATGGGACCTTCCGGAAGTGCAGCGGCTTGAAGAGTACCGGCCGAGCATCACCTCCCGCGTCTATTCGGACTGCAACACGCTCCTTGCCGAGTTCTTCGTCGAAAACCGCACTCCCGTGGCGCTGGAAGATGTGCCCGAACGTCTGGTGCAGGCCGTTATCGCCACGGAAGACGCCCGCTTCTACAGCCACCGGGGCATCGATATGCGGGGCATCGCCCGGGCCGCCTACCGCAATGTCAAAGCAGGCCGCATTGCCGAAGGCGGCAGCACGCTGACGCAGCAACTCTCGAAGGTCCTCTTCCTGACCCCGGAACGGAGCTATGCCCGCAAGCTGAAGGAGATGGCCCTGGCGCTGCGCATCGAGCAGCGATACGCGAAAAAAGAGATACTCTCGCTGTACCTGAACCAGATCTATTTCGGCAGCGGCGCCTACGGCGTCGAGTCGGCAGCCCAGATCTTCTTTGGAAAATCAGTCAGGGACCTGAGCCTGGCCGAGTGCGCCCTCCTTGCCGGTCTTCCCCGCTCACCCAAGCACTACTCGCCTTTCAAGGAGCCTGACAAGGCCCTTGGACGGCGGGCCTACGTCCTGAACCGCATGGTGGCCATGAACTATGCCACGGCCGCCGAGGCAGAGGAGGCGAAAAAGGAGCCGCTCCCGGCTGAACCCTCCCTGGGGGCCGGCGGCCCCGCCACCTATGTTGTCGAATATATCCGGCAGAAGGTGGAGGAACGGTTCGGATCGAGCCTGCTTTACTCGGGCGGCATCAATGTCTACACGAGCATTAACGACGAACTCCAGAAGTCCGCTGAAGAGGCGGTGCTGAGCGGGATCAGGAAGATCGAGGCGCGAAGGGGAACAAAGCTCAAGGGCCTGCCGCCCCTGCAGGCCGCTCTGCTGGCCATAGAGCCTGCTACAGGCCATATCCGCGCCATGGTGGGCGGCAGGGATTTCTCCACAAGCCAGTTCAACCGGGCCTGGCAGGCGGTCCGGCAGCCCGGATCGGCATTCAAGCCCATCGTGTATGCGGCAGCGCTCGAGCGCGGCTTCGGAGCGGCCGATATCCTGGACGATGCTCCGGTTACCTACAACGTTGACCGGAAAAAGACCTGGAAGCCCGAGAACTTCACCCGCACCTACCAGGGCCCCGTAACGCTCAGGAACTCGCTGGCGCAGTCGCTGAACGTTCCCACGGTCAAGCTGCTCGACAAGATCGGCATTGATTGGACCATCCAGTACGCCCAGAAGCTCGGGATCCAGCGGCCCCTTGCCCCCTATCTTTCCCTCGCCCTGGGCAGCGCCGACGTCACGCTGCTCGAGCTTGTGTCGGCCTACGCGGTCTTTGCGAACCACGGCATGCGGATCGAGCCGTCGGCCATCCTGCTGATCACCGACAGCACGGACCGGGTGCTGTACAGCAATGACCTGGTGCCCCGGCAGGTGATCCGTCCTGAAACGGCCTACCTCATCACGAACCTGCTGCAGGGGGTGATCGAGCGCGGTACGGGCTATAAGGCAAGGGAACTGGGCCGCCCGGCTGCAGGAAAGACCGGGACGACCAACGACTACCACGATGCATGGTTCATCGGCTATACGCCTTCGCTCGCGGCCGGTGTCTGGACGGGCTACGACGACAACCGGAGCATCGGACCGCGGGAAACAGGATCGCGCGCCGCCTTGCCTATCTGGCTGGAATTCATGAAAAAAGCGCACGCGGACCGGGAGCGGGAGGACTTCAGCGCGCCTGCTGGCATACTCTTCCGCCAGATCGACCCTGCAACGGGCCTGCTCAGCACGGACCAGTGCAAGCGGAGCATCCGCGAAGCATTCCTGCCGGGAACGGAACCGCGCAGGTACTGTGACGACGCAGGAGCAGCGCAAGAAGAGCAGCCCATCCCTGATGAAGCGCCGTAAGAACCTGAAACTATTTGACAATACAACAGTTTTTTGCTATTCTTGAGGCGTGAAATTGGACCTCTCCCGTATA
>JBBIHD010000020.1:8270-12356 GCA_037447195.1 Nitrospirota bacterium
GCCACCCCGCATCCTCGACGCCCTTGTCCCCAGCAGGCTTTTTGCAAAATTGAACATCGCGAGCAAGATGCTGCTGGGCTACATGGTGCTTGTGCTTCTGTCCTTCATCGTCGTGGTCTATGCCCTCGTGAGCCTGCAGCGGCTCAATTCCCTGAACGAAAGCATCGTTACCGTTGACATTCCCGTCCAGGAAGCGGCCGACAAAATGCTGGACGCGCTCTTTGCCCAGGATGTCTACGAAAAGCGGTTCCTGATCATGAAGAGCGGCGCAATGCAGAACCTCTTCATGAAGCGGGGCACTGAGTTCCGGACCTGGCTCAGCGCGATGAAGGACGTGCAGGACCAGGACGACCTGTCCCTGCAGGAGATAGAACGCCTCCATGCCGCGTATATGAAGCATTTTGCCGAAGAGGCCGATCTGGTGAAGAAGCGCCGGATGACCGAGGCGCAGGAGATATCCGAAGAAAAGCTGAAGCACGTCTTCGATTCCCTGGCGGACACGATCCGGGCCGCGTCCGCCGCAGCAAAGGCGGCCCAGGACCAGAAGATGAAATTGATCAGCGAGATCGGCGGCAGCGCCTTCCTGACGACGGCCATCCTGCTGGGCGCCAGCATCCTGGCAGGGGCCCTTGCCGGATTCGTGGTGACCCATCATATCGCGTCGTCGATCCAGAAACTAAAGGTCGCGACGGAGCACGTCTCCGAGGGCAATTTCGATTATGACCCCCAGATCCAGACGGCCGATGAGATCGGCAGCCTTTCCGAATCGTTCATCACCATGGGAAAACGGCTGCGCAAGCTCGAAGAGATGTATCTTGACGCAAGCCCGCTGACGAGGCTGCCGGGCGGCATCGCCATCGAAAACGTGCTGAAGAAGCGGATCGAATCGGGCCATCCCCTCGCCTTCTGCGTCATCGACCTGGACAACTTCAAGGCCTTCAACGACCGCTACGGCTATGCCAGCGGCAGCGAGGTGATCAAGGAAACGGCCCGACTCATCGAAGGCGCGGTCAAGGCGTCCGGTTCTCCCGAGGACTTCATCGGCCACGTGGGAGGAGACGATTTCGTCGTGATCACCACGCCTGATCTCATCGGCGCTGTCTGCACGGACATCATCGCGCGCTTCGACAAACGCATTCCCCAGTTCTACGAGGAATCGGACCGCACGCAGGGCTACATCATGGGCAAGACCCGCCAGGGCGTGACCATGCAGTTTCCCATCATGACCATCTCCATCGCCATCGTGACGAACGAGCGGCGGAAGCTCACCGACCCGCTCCAGGCCTCGGAGATCGCGGCCGAACTGAAGGACTATGCCAAGACCATTCCCAAAAGCGTCTATGTGGTCGACAAAAGGAGAACGATATGAACCTGTCCCGCGCCCTTGCAGCGCTCTGCGCGATGCTGCTGCTGTCTTCCTGCGCCGCCCTTACCCCGACGGGCCGGGAACTGCGCGAAGCCGACGGCCAGTTCCAGGACCGCAAGTACGGCGATGCCGCCGCCTCATACCGCCGCGTCATCCGGGAAAATTCCAGCTCAACCTCGACGGCCGAAGCGCGCTTCAACCTCGCCCGGACCCTTGCCTGGCATGACAACCCCCAGCGGGACTACGCCGCGGCCTTCCTGGAGTTCGATGAATTCCTGCGGCTCTACCCGGACCACGCCCTGGCGCCCGAGGCACGCAACTGGCGCCTGGTGCTCAAGACCGTCGACGATCTCAAGAAAAGCCTTGATCAGTTAAAGAAGCTGGATATCAAGCATGAGGAGAGGAGGAAGAGGAGGTAGGAAGGGGATGCATTATTCAACGAGGCGATACATCCATCTCCAATAACTGAATAGCTTTGTCCATGACTTCGTCCACGGTAATCTGTTTCATGCACTCCACGCCTCTGGTACATTTCGGAGTAGTGCCGAACTTTGTACAAGGGCTGCAGTCGAGGTTCTTGTTGATTGTTATCTGGGCTGCTCCCCGTGGCGCCCATTTCTTCTCTATTCCGGGACCGAACAGAGCCAGTGTTCTGGTTCCGAGCCCATAAGCGATATGCATGATGCCCGAATCACCGGTTATGAGCAAGGTTGATCGCTTCAGCACAGCGGCTGTCTCGACAAGAGAAAGTTTGCCACAGAGATTCATGATGCGGTCGCCAGCTTCGGCAATTATGTTTCCATCCTGGATATCCTCTCTCGCTCCGATTACGGCAATAGCATAACCTGCCCTCATCAACTTTTTCGCGACAGCTTTGAATCGTTCTCCACCCCATCGCCGTTCACTGATACTGCCTCCCGGAAATAGAGCCACAAACCTGCTCTCATTTCCCGCGGATAACAGCGCCCGAACTGGGCGAATGGCACTCTGCGGAACGATCAAAAATGGCGTGTCTGTGTCAAATCGTGCATCCCCGGTAAGAGGCGCCACCAAATTCAAAAAACTGCGGACCTCATGGTCCTCGTGGGAATAAGAAATGGGATGGGTGAAGAGCTTTTTTCGTTCATTCGTGGCATACCCCATCATGACAGGCGCTCTGGTCAATCGCGCAATCACGGCAGAAAGCCGGTGCCATTGTTCTGAGTCGATTACAACGTCGTAGTCTGTACTTAACGCCCTGAGAAGCTCCACAGGCATATCATAACGAAACACCGTGTTTATGCTCAGAGACAATCCAAAAACATCGGCATTCCTTTTTTCAGCCAAGATATCGACAGCCGCATCAGGGTAAACCTTCCTCAACCAATTTATTGCCGGAATGAGAAGAGCTGCATCACCAATGCCTCCGGGGCGAATGATGAGAATAGTTGAAGGAAACGCTCGCTCACTCTTCCCTGCAGGAACGAGCCGACGTATGGCAGGACTGATGAGCGGACCAAGGAGCGAGTCTATCTTTTTTATAAAATATCTTCTATGCATGATCCCTGCGAATGAACCGTTTTGATCTGCTGCGCAAAATTGCCGGCAGGCGCATATCTACTGGTTATCCCCTCTCATTTTTGCAATAAGGGTAATATTGTCACTGAAGCCGGTCAGATAACCCAACGCAACAATCGGCAGAAAGGGGAAAAATGCCAGCAGGCTTAATTTTTTATACACGCGCCGGCTCAAGCGATTCGTGCCCGGAAATATCCGGAGAAAACTTTGAGGATACCACAGGGGAGACGGAGTTTGATACGATTTCATGGGCGTAAAACCCGCCCTTTCGGCTAAACGGAACAGTGCCTCCGGATTAAAAAAATTGCAGTGCCAGGGAAGCACCCATGTCCATTTTGACCCAAAAATATAACGGCCAATGCAATTAATATTCGGAACGATCATCACTAACAGACCATCATCCTTAAGAAGAGAACGGACTTTATTCAGCACAGGCAAGGGGTCCGCGAGATGTTCGACGACATGTCTCATTACGACAACATCGAACTGCTCCTCGGTTATTACTTCTTCGATATAGGAGGGAATAATCCTGAGTCCATACCGTTCTTGTGCAATCGATCCCCGCGTGATTGACGGTTCGAGTCCCGTCACATCGATACCGGCCTTCTTCCAAATTGAGCTTGTCCATCCGGTGCCGCACCCGACATCAAGCATGGTGAACACATCTCTCTGCAGCAACCTGGCAACGGCCTGTATTTCCCGCCTTATGATCAGATGTTCATGCAGCTTCTTCAATACCGCATTCTGAAAAAATTCGGCATCTCCGATGGAGTCCATCTGCCTCGCTCGTATATCGTCGAGCAGCACAGGCCGCGCGAACATGAAGCCGCAGGATCCACAGTGATAAACCCTGCTTACCTTTCCATTTTCGACATATTCATACCAGGCGTTGACGACAGTCGCGCCGCATGCGGAGCACTCAAAAAATTCATCTCGGTTTATATATGGTTGTTTGCGCATATACTGATTAACGATGCCCCTCAGATCGCTCAGCGCGTGCAAGCCCACCGCCTTGCACGCATGATATATACTTTTTAAATAACGGGCTAAACGGCACGGCCAATCGCATGACTCGCAGCCGAAGTAAAGTAAATAAATAATAAGGGCTTACAAGAACAGACATCCACTTAAAAAAACAATAGACGGCCCTGGATCTTCCGCTC
>JBBIHD010000020.1:12366-12621 GCA_037447195.1 Nitrospirota bacterium
ACGAAGCCGCATGACGCGTCATTTTATGAAATAATCCCTGCTGACACACTTCTATTCCGCTTAACCGTATTGCGGGCAATTCACATCCGTCCTGCTTCCCTTTTAACGTGCAGATAAACGACCGGTGAATCAGGTCCACCGACTTCACCTGCTCAATCTTCCTTGAATACGTGGTACCATCTGGATTCGCCCTCACTTTGACCAAGGGTTTATTAATGATATACATTTTGCCGAGCATCGACAAGCGCAGCCAAT
>JBBIHD010000020.1:12645-19128 GCA_037447195.1 Nitrospirota bacterium
CGAGGTCTCTATAGTAAAGCATTCTTGTGAAACGAAACATGACCGCGGGCTGGAACAAAATGCAGTCCTTAACAAACAACCTCTTGCGTATTTCCAAGTCGGAACTCAAATAGCCTGTTGTAAACAGCTTTTCACCTTTCATCGAAATCCACTCTACCTGCGATGATACAAGAACATAATCGCTGTGCTCTTTAAGAAAGCCGTACTGCAATTCTATTCTTTGTGAATCAGCTACATCACCACAATCAATCCGTGCAATAATTTTTGACGACGCCCGCTCAAGACCTGCATTAAGGGAACGCACAATGCCCCTATTTGCATCGTTCTTTATAAGCTTGATCCTCGAATCCTTCAAACTATAACGCGTGAGAATTTCATAGGTAGCATCCACAGATCCATCATCGACGATAATGAACTCGAAATTATCATAGCTTTGCCGGAGAATACTTTCTACGGTGGCGTCTAAATAATTCCCTGATCCGTTCAGCACACTCATGAGAATGGTGACATCTGGTCGCGTACTCACTACCATGGTTGTCCTTTGTCATGCAGGCGATCCGACACCTTAACGTTAAGCGAGTCCAGAGAACGACATTCGCGCTGGCTCAGGCGCACGCGTCATAATTCATGCGTATTTGCAATCGTTCTCTTTATCATTGCTATTTTCCGGTATATACTTGAGCCAAACAAGGAACTGAGATAATAGAAGCAATATTTTACATTGACAGGATACATGCTAATTGCATTCAGCAATTCCCTTCTGCCCTTTCTCATCTCACCCTTGTGACAGAAAAAATTTCCCATCTCAAGGTGCAACCGACTTTTCACGTTCTTTCTTGTTGCCAGCTCTTTTGCATATTTGTCCAGAAACATCCTCCTGCCAAGAATCAGTGCGTCGTAGTTTGAAGATATCCTTCTCTCATGAGTATAATACCTGACTAACGGAGTTTCAATAAAATCAAATAGAAAATCCTTTGAAAGCCTGAGGAACATGTCCCAATCCTGACAACTCGGCAGGCTTTCATCAAATAAACCAACATGTGCAAAACATTCTCTTTTCAGAATAATAGTTGATGTTGCGCCGATGCAATACTCCGCGAGAAGCCTGTCATAGAGATTGCCCCTGATCCTCGGCATCCTCTGCGCCACTATTTTTCCGCTTCTTTGATTTATAACCGTGTACCCTGTGTAAACAAGGCTAATCATTGAATTGTCTTTTAATACATGCACTTGCTTCTCCAACTTATCGGCAAGCCACTCATCATCATCATCCAAAAAGGCAATAAACTCACCTCTCGCCATGCGTATCCCGGTATTTCTTGCCGCCGACCCCCCTTTAGTGGTGCCATGCTTAAGATACGATATTCTCTCATCACGAAATCCCTTCACAATCCCTTCAGTGAGATCATGAGACGCGTCATCCACCACAATAATTTCATAGTCCTGGAAGGTCTGAGCAAGGACGCTTTTCATTGCCCTGGCAAGCAGGCTTGCCCGGTTACACGTGGGGATGATAATACTTACAGTGGGCATCTGCTCCGGGTTCATCTCATCACCTGCTCGTATATGGCGGCCAATTCAGCTCCTTTCACCCCCCAGTTGAAGGTATTCCTGATATGATCTGATATTACCCGAGAGTCAAAGGTAGTCTTACCGATAACGATATCCTGCAATACGCGAGCTATGCCGTCGCTATCCCGCTCTTTGGAAAGAATTCCCAACCGCGCGTCTGATATGACCTCGGGTATATCACAATGCACTGTTGATGCCACCGGCATGCCGGAAGCCAGCATGTCAAGAAGCACTACCGGATATCCGCCCTCACAGTCGCCATCCGCCGCGGTAACGCTCGGATTAAGAAACAGATTATGGTCAAGGGCAATCTGCATCATCTCTTCATAGCTCTTCATCCCTACCCAGTGTATGATGTGATCGATCTTATTCTCGCTGATCAGATCCATCATCAGCGTCTTATATTTTTCGCTTTGTTCAGACCCATCAGAGTCGCCGATTATCGTAACTGCCATATCCTTGCACTGAAGATCGTTATATGCCTTGGCTATCCCTTCGATGGCATACACCATTCCCTTCTTCTCGGTAAACCTTCCCGCCATGAGTATCTTTAACCGCCCATTAAGGTGGCGCTGCTTATATGGTATCCGCTCCACATCCGTTCCCAGGGCATGGACATATATCTTTTCCGGCGGGCATCCTCTTTTGACCAGACTTTGCTTCATAAATGGGCCTTCAACGAGAAAGGCTGTGCACCTCTCAAACAGCACTTTATAGCGCTCCTGCCAGATCGGTTGGGTGTTTGGCAGTTTGTCAATGTCATAACCGTAAAACCTTGTGATGTGACGCTTCTTGTTTCTTAAATGAATATCGGACCATCCTGTTGGTCCGAAATGAGAATGGAGAAGAACGTTATCATACCTTGACAGAATACTGTCCTTGAATACATCTCTATCAGTCAATCCGCGCAAAATCTTATTGGCAAAACGACATATGAACGGCAAATTATCAGAAGCATAAAGCTCACCAAAATGCGGATACGATAGCGTCAACTGTGACGCCAAAATGATGCTTGTATAGCGCTTTTGGGACTCAGCTTGCCTGTGAATCCAGTTTTCCGTCAGAGGAAGCCACTGGTAGACGCTGTGGGCCACTGTTATATCAGCAGTACACCTCACATTTTCACCCGGATCAAATCCACTACTTTCATCATTTGTTCGCGGTTGGCAACCCAGCTTGCTGTCAGATATACAATAATGCCGCAAGTAATTAATATACTTAAAACTAAACCAAATGGAATGTGTGCGGGCAAAAGGCTGTTTATAGCCATCAATACCACGAGCATCAGCAGACTGCAATACAACGGAAGGCGCAGCGCCTTCCCCAAGTCCCTCATGGGCAAATCAATAAGCTTTAACGGAATGGCAAGACTAGGATAGGACAACAGGGCGGAAAGACCCGCGTAAGCCGCAGCTACACCTACGATACCCCATCTCAGGCCGATAGCAAACGCAAGCATCACTAAAAATCCTGTGAATGCCCCCCACCTGAACATTACATCAGTTCGTCCTTTTGCCTGATAAATTGCACCAACTGTTGTCACGATAGACTGTGCCATTCCAACGGGAACAAGAATTACTAACAGCTGAACAACAGGTTTCCACTGGGGTCCAAAAAACAATAGGACAAACGGCTCAGCAATGACCCAAAAGCCCAGCATCATGGGAAACGTTATGAGGGCAATTGCTCCGGATACTCTTAGATAGACCTCCCGGAACTGCGCATTATCGTTCTGGATTTGTGAATAAAGCGGGAACATTACGCGTCCTATGACGGAAGAAATATTCTGCAGCGGATAAAGCATGAGTCGATAAGCGAGCGCGTAATAACCCAGGTCTTGTGCACCCAAGTACTTCCCGATCAATACGTGATCGGCATTTCTTGAAATATAATTGAATATGGAAGATCCCGTCAAATTCAAGCTGTAATTCCTTACTGACATTACCTCTGACCATTGAAAAATCATTTTCGGCTTCCAGTGTGAGGCAGACCACAACAACACTGTCGAAGCTGTTACAGTCCCCAATGATTGATAGACCAGGCTCCACACGCCATTCCCACATATCGCTGCGCTAATGCCGATAGCGGAGCCAAAAACTATAGCGACCAGTTCTACAAGTGCCAATTTTTTAAAAGACATTGCCCGCTCCAGCAGCCCCTGCTGGACGATGCTTAGGCCGGATACAATAAAAGTAGCGGACAGCAACTGCAAAAGCGGCTCTACCCTTGGCTCATTGTAAAAATACGCCACAACTGGAGCGAGCAGGAATAAAATGACCATTGCACCAAGTCCGAAGAACGCATTGACCCAATAAATGCTTGACAAGAAAATCTCAGTAATATCTTTTCGATGAATGACCGCGGCCGATGTGCCTAAATCCTTAAAAAGCGACACAAAGCCGATCACAACACCAGCCATTCCAATCAGGCCAAAATCAGCAGGATTAAGGAGGTGAGCAAGAATAGCAGTTGTAATGAGTTGCAATCCCTGCCGTCCGGATTGCGAGAGCATAAGCCATTTGACGCCGGACACTGCTTTGGAGGATAGACTCATGCCGCTTTCGTATCCAGCAGATATAGCCGGTTAACCTTATGTTCTCTATTCGTTTTCACCTGTCTATGCCAGCCTCTCAGCTTGCTTCCTGCATTTCAGATACAATGCATAGCACTGCTGCTACGGCATTGCTAGTCTTCAGTCGGCACAAATCTGTTTGCAACGATTGCAGCAGGATTTCCGGAAATTATTGAATTGGAGCTATACGTGCCGCTATGAACAACGCTATTGATGGCTACAAAACATTTTCCTTCGATAACTGCGCCAGGCAGGATCACGGCATTGAGCGCTATTCCCGTATTTTCGCCGATGTAGACGGCTCCTTCGATAAGACATTGCTGATCATGGGGCGCGAGAGGAGTAAAGCAAATCTTGTCATTTCCAGGATGCCTTCTTGATCTATAATGGTGGCTGAAAGCATATACCTTGGAACCTGCCGATAATCCACAATTATCGGAAATATACACTCCCGCAGCAATTCCTGAAATGACGACTCCAGGGCCAATGTGGACATTTTTGCCTATGTGCACTACACCGGGAACCACCTTCATCGATTTTGTTTTTTCAACTCTTTTTTCTCTGTGTGAACTGTCCATTCCGGCCAAAATTATGACGTTTTTATCAATCCAACAGTTATCATCTAACTCCACACATTCCGGGTGCTGAAAATATACGCCCGTATCGATTTTCACATTCTTCCCTAAGTGCTTGAGGCGATACCTCCAATATATCCTTCGCAATGTGAAACCTGCCCGACCGGGATAATCCTCTATTAAAAAAAGAACCGCTTCCATCGGAAGCAGAACCATGTAATCAATAAGTCGCCGGAACATACATTCTCCCGCAATTGAAACCAGGAAACGCTACATCAAGGTCGGCAAATTTATGCATTGCCGTACAGCGATGTTTGAATTCGGAAAACCTTCAAGAGCAACACGAACGGGGTGAAGCTGGCTCACGAACCAGCTTCCGACTTCCACTCCAAGCTCTTTTAATGACCATCCAGAATGAGCTTTCTTTTCCTGTTCAACCAAAACAGGATATCTTAAAAAAACGGGAAGGGAACCTCTGATGACGAGCGGCTTACCATATCCCCTTCTAGTGCACCAATGATCCCATTTCGCCGAAGCCTCTCTTCGTCGGTTGTTGAATCTGTCTATTTTCAGCAACTGGTTCAATCCAAGAGCAGCGATGGCCGACGGCATCTTACGGCCGTAACTTGGCGGCATGCGGCCTTGCTCTTCCGCCCGCGTAGTCGATATAATCCGTTTACCGCCAAGCGCAAATTCCATTATATCTGCCATAAGCCAGCGATGTGAATGCTTATACTGATAGAAATCGAGCAATACATTTATCAGCTGCCTTTTGATCCATGCGTCATCCGGATAGGGAGCTCGCTCGTGGAATTCTCGCAGCCTGGCGGCGACTGACTCGTCGTTCGTAACGGCCATGCCACCTGCAATTGTCGTGATCACTTTAGATCGCTCCGTGGAATAAAACGCGGCTTGTCCGCGATTTCCCACCTTAACACCGTTGTACGATGCTCCGGTTGAATGCGCGCAATCCTCGATTACGCGCAAGCCGAACGACTGGGACAATTCAATGAGATGATCGTAATCCCTGCAAACGAGCCCGTAGAGATGCTGAATGACAATAGCTTTTGTTCTAGGACTAATTCTTTTTTCAACTTGACCAGCATCGAGGCCATACGTCTCTAGTTCAATGTCGCTGTAGACAATGCCTACTCCCGCAAATTTGAATGCATTGGCAACCACGACACACGTATAGGCCGGCAGAATTACCTCATCACCAGCAGTCAGTCCAAGCGCCGATATACATGCACTGAGCGACTCACGGCCGGACATGAACGAGAACGCATATTTAGAACCGTTCCACCGGGCAAACTTCTTATCATACTGAACATTGCTTTCATCATGCCGCAGTTCGTTGTCTCCGAGCAGCTTCCTCGCCAGGTGCACGTCGTCATATTCCAGGGTCTGAGATACAAATTGCGGAGTCTGCACAGGCACTCCCTTGACGATCCGATGCAGGTTTCTGCATTGATGACGCATCAGCTGCGCGGAAGCATACACCATTGTCATGACTCGAGGCACCTCTTGATCGCACAGACAACATCAGCAAGATCATTTTCCCCCAGCTTCGCCGAAATCGGCAGACTTACCGTCTCTCGGCCGATGCGCATCGCATGGGGATAGTCTTCGGGCCTCCAGCCGAATGCCTGCTGATAATATATGTGCTCCGGAATGCTCAGATAATGGACGCCGACGCCGATGTTTTGCGCCGTCATTGCATCGAGAAAAGCGTCGCGGCTGACTCCTGTTTTGGCTTCATCCACC
>JBBIHD010000021.1:0-3140 GCA_037447195.1 Nitrospirota bacterium
GAACAGGTGGGCGGCATGCGCCGGAATAGGTGGGCGACATGGGCCGGTGCAGGCATCTTGACTTCTGGCAACTCGCTCGCAATGCCAGCATTCACCCCTGGATCGGCGGTATTGACAACTCGTTGCACAAATGCCGAGCAGTCTATGCCTGCCCATTTCTGTGGATATAAATGATGCTCTCTTTGCGCCACTCCCGTTGCTGAGTCACAAGTATTATTGGTATTTAAGAAATGCGCATTCCATTCTCTCCATTCCGGCTTTTCATAGAGCCCAGCCCATCGCCTCGTATCGTTCGGGACTATAGGGTCATTGTCATTTGCCGTATCATCGGGCTGCCCGTCTGCCTCGTCAATATTCGCTCGATAGTTCGCGGGAACCTCATTCTTAGGCGGCGCAGGCCATTTGGACACAAACTTGTTGAATGTTTTCACATCAGAATTGCATCCATAACAATAACTCATCCCCGGGCCATGCGTGCCTGCACATGGTGGGCTTGTAGTCGCACTGCATCCCGCAGGCCCATATCCGGAAGTCACTGTATTCCCTGATCTAACCTGTCGCGATGTCCATATATCTGTGGGAAGCTCTTCTAAGAAATGATGCCGTATACCCGCGTAGCGTTCTGCCTCCTCAATCATTTTATCCACGAACTTTTCAACGATGTTCTTGTGCAACTCATACAATCCCGTGTCATCTCTGGCATTACCACTTATGCCGTTTAACTGGTTATCTGCCTGGATGAATAATCCAGTAAGCCAATTAGGGATCCGCTCTTTTGCGCCGACGAGGGTCTCCATGTCTATAACTCTATGAAGATAAGTTTTGCTATTTACTACTGTCCTGTGATGGTGACTTTGGGGACGTGACTTTGGGGACGTTGTTACTTACGTTGCGTTAGAGAACATTGTATTTGCTCCTAAGCAGCCACCAACCTGCTTATTGTCGCATAGTTCAGCCCCAGATGGTCCGCAATCTCTCTCTGAAGGTAGCCATGTCTCTCTACCGCATCGGCTATGCGCCGGTCCCGCTTGCGCCGCAGAATGTCCTCCAGAAACAGCTTTTCCAGGGAGCACGAGCGCTCTTTGCCTGCCGCAGCCGGTATTTCCGCCAAACGATACTACGCCAAGAGAACGAACCATTCGGGACAGGGACTGAGCCTACAACTGCTTCACC
This sequence comes from Nitrospirota bacterium, assembly GCA_037447195.1. Lineage (GTDB taxonomy): Bacteria > Nitrospirota > UBA9217 > UBA9217 > UBA9217 > GWC2-57-13. The sequence goes on from JBBIHD010000021.1 coordinate 1,174, forward strand.
TCGTTCACCAGCCCCTGTACCGCCTCGCGCGCGTCGCCGAAAAGCATGACGGTCCGTTCATGATAGAAAAGCTCATTGTCGATGCCTGAGAAGCCCGGGCTCATGCCGCGTTTTACCACGATGATGTTCCGCGCCTTGTCCGCGTTCAGGATCGGCATGCCGTAGATGGGGCTGCCCTTGGCGTGGCGCGCAGCGGGATTCACCACGTCGCTCGCGCCGATGACCAGGGCGACATCAGTGCGCTCGAACTCGGGATTGATGTCGTCGAGGTCATAGAGCTTTTCGTAGGGGACCTCGGCCTCGGCCAGCAGCACGTTCATGTGGCCGGGCATGCGGCCCGCAACGGGATGAATGGCATACTTGACCTTGACGCCGCGCTTTTCGAGCTGGTCCGCAAGGTCCCGGACCGCCTGCTGGGCCCTGGCCACGGCCATGCCGTACCCGGGGATGATCACGACCGTCCCGGAATAGGCAAGCATCATGGCCGCCTGTTCCGGGTCGATGGAGCGGGCCGTGCGCGCTCCCGCTGCGGCGGCGTCCTCTTTGGCGGCTCCGAAGGTCCCGAAGAGAATGCTGAATAGGGAGCGGTTCATGGCCTTGCTCATGATGCGGGTCAGGATGGCGCCGGCTGCGCCCACGAGCGCGCCTGAGATGATCAGGATGTTGTTCTCCAGGATGAACCCAGCGGAGGCGGCGGCCAGGCCCGAGAGGGAGTTGAGCAGGGAGACAACAACGGGCATATCAGCGCCGCCGATGGGCATCACCAGGAGGATGCCGAGAAGGAGCGACAGGGCGATCAGCGCAGTGAAGACCGCGGGGTCCAGAACGCCGTGCATCAGGTACACGCTGCCGGCCAGATAAAGCGCGAGCAGCAGGACATTCAGCGACCGCTGGAATGGGTAGAGGACCGGCCTGCCGGGCAGCCAGCCCTGGAGCTTTCCGAAGGCCGCGAGGCTGCCGCTGAGCGTCAGCCCGCCGATGAAGAGGCCCCAGAGAATGGTGCAGAGCGTATCACCCGGCACGAGAGCGGATGCGGACTGGAGGCGCCAGAACTCGGCAATGGCAACGAGGGCTGAGGCGCCGCCGCCAAAGCCGTTGAAGAGGCCCACCATCTGCGGCATGGCAGTCAGCTTCACCAGGCGTGCGGCAACAGCGCCGATGCAAGCACCCACGACCATGCCGGCCACGAGGGTGCCATAGTCAAGGATCTCCCTGTGCAGCAGGGTGGCTGCAACGGCAAGGAACATGCCGACCGCTGCCATCAGGTTCCCGCGCCGCGCTGTTGCAGGCGAGTTCAGGTTATGCAGCCCCAGGATGAAGAGGGCCGCAGCAGCGAGATAAGCAAACTGGATGATGATGGGAAGCGAGAAGCCCATGGTGCCTCACTCTTTCTTTCTGAACATTTTGAGCATGCGGTCCGTCACGAGAAATCCGCCCACCACGTTGATCGTCGCCAGTATCACGGCGAGGACGCCGAGCACCTTGGCCAGGGACCAGTCCGCGTGGCCGGCCACGATCAGGGCGCCGATCAGGATCACTCCGGAGATCGCATTGGCGCCGGACATGAGCGGCGTGTGCAGCGTGGGCGGCACCTTGCGGATCACCTCGAAGCCGGCAAAGGCCGCGAGCAGGAACACAAAGAAGCTCATCATCAGTTCTTCTGTCATGGTCTTTCTCCGGGCGCCATCCGCTCCTTCAGCTTTTCGTTCCTGATCTTCCCTTCGCGGGTCACACAGACGGCGCTGATGATCTCATCGTGAAGGTCGATGTCCAGGGCGTTGTCCTTTACCAGATGCAGCAGCAGGGCGGAGATGTTTCTGGCGTACATCTGGCTGGCATGGGACGGCATGGAAGCGGGAAGATTGACGGGCCCGATGATCGTCAGGCCCTGATGTGTGACCTCGCCTCCCGCCTGTGTCAGTTCGCAGTTGCCTCCCTGCTCGGCCGCAAGGTCGACGATCAGGGAT
>JBBIHD010000021.1:3150-14623 GCA_037447195.1 Nitrospirota bacterium
CATTGCCGCAGCCATTTCGCCGGTGATAAGGACCGGAGCCTTCTTGCCCGGCACGGCTGCCGTCGTGATCACCACGTCGGAATTTGCGATGTGTTCGCGAAGCATTTCCTGCTCGCGCTTCTTCTCGTCTTCGGAAACTTCCTTCGCATAACCGCCCTCGGCCGCGTGTTCTCCCGCAAGCGGCACCTCCAGAAATGTCGCCCCCAGGCTCCGGACCTCGTCCTTCACTGCGGCGCGGATGTCAAAGGCCTCGACCACCGCGCCGAGGCGGCGGGAGGTTGCTATGGCCTGCAGGCCGGCAACGCCTGCTCCCAGGACCAGCACCTTTGCCGGCGCCAGCGTGCCTGCTGCCGTGGTCAGCATGGGAAAGAACTTGGCGAGCCGCTCCGCGGCGATCAGGGCGGCCTTGTACCCGGCAACGGAAGCCTGCGAGGTAAGGGCGTCCATGTTCTGGGCCCGGCTGATGCGCGGAAGCATCTCGATGCTGAGTGCTGTTATGCGGCGCTCAACGAGGCGCCGCACGAAGCCCGGGTTGCTGAAGGGGTCCAGGAAGCCGATCAGCAGGGAACCCTCGGGAAGCAGCTCACTGTCGTCATTTCCCTTTTCGTGGGGCAGCGGGTTGATCAGGAGCACAGCGTCGCTCGACGGAAAGAGCGCCCGGCGGTCCCCCGCGATCGTGGCGCCGGCTTCCTGATACGCCCCATCGGAAAAGAGGGCCTGCTCCCCTGCGCCCGTTTGGATTGCGACGGCCATGCCCGCCTTCACGAGGCGGGACGCGGCATCGGGCGTCAGGGCTACGCGGCGCTCTCCCGGCCTCGTCTCTTTTGGAACAGCTATCTTTATCGGCATCCCGGATGTCCTTCAGCTTCCCGCAGTATGATGATGCGCTTATTGAGCTCTTGATTTCAGCATACAACGGCAGCGCGGCCGCGTCAAGGAGGGGGAATTGCCCGTCAGGCGGGGCTGGACTTTTCGGCGCACTTATGGTACAAGGACTGCGTATGATGCGCATTCCTGAAGGATTAAAATATGACGAGAAGGGCCTGATCCCCGCCATCGTGCAGGACTGGAAAACGAACGAGGTCCTGATGGTGGCCTACATGAACGCCGAGTCGCTCCGCAAGACCGTCGACGAGGGGTTGACCTGCTTCTGGAGCCGGTCGCGCAAGGAGTTCTGGGTAAAGGGAAAGACCTCGGGCAACGTGCAGCGGGTGAAGGACATTCTCTACGACTGCGATAAGGACACGCTGCTCGTGAAGGTGGAGCCCGCAGGACCTGCCTGCCATACGGGCGAACGGACCTGTTTCTTCCGGAGCTTTTCAGAGTAGGATTCGGGAGGGCATCATTCCAGCCCGCCAGCAGCGGTTGCCGCCTGACCAGGCTTCGCTTTTTTGGACAACATCATGAGCCGCCTCAAGCAGGCGTTTCGGATTTGATCGGCGTCCAAAGGATTCTTTTTGTGATCTTGGATCTTCTATCACGACACCGGGAGGGCCCACATGAGCGCTGATCAGGGATGCCTTTTTTGCAAGATCACGGCAAAACAGATCCCGGCAAAGACGGTCTATGAGGACCAGCTTGCCGTTGCCTTCGAGGACATCAATCCCCAGGCGCCGGTGCATATCCTGGTCGTTCCGCGGAAGCACATTCCCGACATCTCGAGCATGACCGATGCCGATCGCGAGCTGGTGGGCCATCTCTTCTGGGTCGCGGCGAAGCTTGCTTCCGAAAAGGGGCTCACCGGCGGCGGCTACCGGATGGTGATCAACAACGGACGCGAGGCCGGCCAGACGGTGTTCCATATCCATCTGCATCTGCTCGGCGGTCGCGTCTTTGGCTGGCCTCCGGGATGACCTGACCAGAGGGACAGCGTTCCGGATGTGATTCCTACTTCTTCCCCTCGATCCGGAGGGCCATCATCAATACGCTTGCCAGAAGCGCCAGGACAGCTCCGAACCCGAAGGCTGCCGGTGCTCCGTAGCCCTGCCAGATCACCCCGAAGAGCAACGAGGCCGGCAGCGCGCCGATCCCCACCACAAGGTGATAGAGACCGAAGCCGGAGCCGCGCAGATGCGACGGCGCCAGGTCCGCCACGAGCGCCTTTTCCACCCCTTCTGTCAGACCGAAGTAGATCCCGTAGAGTCCGAAAAGCGCCCAGGCATGCCATTGCTGGCTGGCAGCTCCGAAGCCGGCGTAGACCAGCGCGTAGACGAGCCATCCGGCGATGATCACGCGCTTGCGGCCGATGCGGTCCGAAAGGAGGCCGCCGGGAATAGAGAAGGCCATCTTCACGATGTGAAGGGTCACCCAGATGGCCGGCAGCAGCACCACGGGAACGCCAAGGGCCTGCGCCTGGAGCAGCAGAAAGGCATCGGTCGAATTTCCGAGCGTAAATATCAGGAGAATGAGCAGATATTTTCTGAATCCCGCCGGAACTTCAGCAAGCGCGCTGCGCACGTTGATGCGCGCTGTCGGCCGCGGGGCAGCGGACGCCTCCCGGCGTTCTTTCAGTCCGAACAGCAGCAGCAGGACGGCCAGCGTGCCGGGAATGAAGGAGAGCAGAAACACGGTCTTGAGATCGTTCTGCAGCAGGAAGAGCAGGGCCATGGCGATGAGCGGCCCGATAATGGCGCCGCCGTGGTCCATGGCCCGGTGAAAGCCGTAGGCCGTGCCGCGCGCTTCGGGAGGGGTTGAATCGGCTATCATGGCGTCGCGCGGCGACGTGCGCAGGCCTTTTCCCACGCGGTCCGAGAAGCGAAGGCCGAGCACTGCCGTCCAGGACGTTGCAACGGCGATCAATGGCCGGATGATATTCGATATGGCATAGCCGGCAACGATCCAGTTCTTGCGGCGCTTGACGCGGTCGGACAGATAGCCGGAATAGAGCTTCAGGAATGCAACGGTCGACTCGGCAATGCCTTCGATGACGCCGAGCGCCACCGGGCCTGCGCCGAGCACGGCCGTGAGAAAGATAGGCAGCAGCGGATAGATCATCTCCGAGGCGGCATCGTTCAAAAAACTGACGAGGCCGAGAATTATGATATTGCGGTTCAGGCCCTTGTTCAGGAAGCTGAGAACTCCAGGTCTGTTCTGTGTATCTACGTCGTTCTGCTCCACGCTTTCTCTCCTCTTCGCTGCACGCAGCACGTTTGGTAGGGCCTTTTCACCGGGTACGGCGCAGCAACTCTACCACAAATCCTTTTGCAGCGTCAACGACTGACTGCTCTTTCTGTGCCTTCGGAGAACATCAGCCAAACATTCGTTCCTGCGGGAGAGGTGTTTTTTTCTTTCCCACAGGGTCTGGGAATAAAGGCTCCATAAGGATGTGGACTGGCGGCGCCTGTCTGTTATTCACATTCGTCCACAGCGCTCTTTTGCCAGTGTTCACGGGATTGTCCCTCCGGAAAAGGGACGGCTTTCAATTCCTTGGACGCCCTTTCCACAAATCCACAGCGCCTACTACTACGACGGCTAATTTTATTTATTCTTTATAATAGAAGTTCCCCTCTTGATAACCCGCCTGAGCACCCATGAGGGAGCCCCAAGTTACTTTATAATTGACGGACCAAACCTTTTTTGATATAGTACTATACTGTTTTACAGCAATGAATCTTCCCGATGTACCGAATCTGTTTTCCGGACAGAGGTGGCGTGGATGAACAGCAATAAACTCTTGGCGATCAAGAAGAAGCTGGAGAAACAGAAAGAAGCCCTTCTTCAGGAAGCCGAACAAACGCTGAACAGCCGCATCGGCAAGGAGAAGGAAAGCATTCCCGATCCGACGGACCAGGCTGTTGCCGAGCTCGATGATAATTTCCTGCTGCGTCTTCGCGGCAGGGAGCAGAAACTGCTCAAGAAGATCGACGAAGCGATCGGCAGGATCGAAGGCGGAACCTACGGAGTCTGTGATTCCTGCGGCGAAGAGATCGGCGTGAAGCGGCTCGAAGCACGGCCGGTAACGACCTTGTGCATTGAATGCAAGACGCAGCAGGAAGAGGAAGAAAAGCTGCTTGAACGGAAAGCGTGATACAGAAACAGGGGGAAGAAAAAATGGTGGGCGATGCAGGGTTTGAACCTGCGACCCCTGCCGTGTGAAGGCAGTGCTCTCCCGCTGAGCTAATCGCCCGAAGCCGAGACAGTTGTAACACAGTAAACGCGGGCAAGTCAAGCCAAAATATCAAGAAAAAGTATACCGCGAATGGTTTTATGGTTTTCATGAAGGGCGCTGTGATGCACAGCGCCCTGTTACGTTTCAACAGGAGGCGGGTGATTAAAAGCGTTTTCGCACTAACGCCGCGAAAAATGACGCCGCAGCGGGTTCTTGTACTCGGCTTTGCAGCAGTGATCATTTTCGGCAGCCTTATCCTGTATCTTCCGGTATCGTCGGCTGAAGGGCGGTCAATATCCTATATAGACGCTCTCTTTACGTCCACATCGGCCGTCTGCGTGACCGGATTGATCGTAAAAGACACGCCGGAGGATTTTTCCCTCTTCGGTCAGGTCGTCATACTGGTCCTGATACAAGTCGGAGGACTGGGATACATGACGTCGGCGACTGCGCTCTTTCTGATTATAGGCAAGCGAATAGGACTGAAGGACCGGATAACGATCCAGGAAGCGTTGAACATCGATACAATGGGTGGACTGATCCGTTTCACGAAAAGAATCGTTACGGTCACTTTCCTCGTGGAGTTTATCGGCGCTGCAGTGCTTGCAGTCCGTTTTGCTCAAGATTTCCCTGTTAAGAAAGCTGTCTGGCTCGGCATATTCCATTCCGTATCTGCTTTTAACAATGCCGGTTTTTCTCTTTTTTCCATGAACTTCGTGCCCTATTCATCCGATCTGATCGTGAACATGACGGCAATAGCGCTTATCGTAGTGGGCGGCATAGGATTCCTCGTCATTAAGGATGTAGTGGAATATCTGCGAGGAAGATCGAAAAAGCTCTCTGAATACACGCGAATCGTGCTGATTATTTCGGTGATGTTAATCATCGGCGGCGCGATTTATCTGATGATCTTCGAGCAGGGCAACGAGCAGACAATGGGGAAAAGGCCCCTGGTTGAGCAGGTGTATATATCGATATTTCAATCGGTATCTGCCCGAACAGCGGGTTTTAATACTGTCGATATCGGATCTCTGACAACGCCCTCGCTCTTTCTGATGATATTTCTTATGTACGTCGGCGCGTCCTCGGGAAGCACCGGCGGGGGAATCAAGACCGGGACGTTCGGCGTTCTGCTGTTGTCTCTCTGGTCCGTGCTGCGGGGAAGGATGGATGTTGCGGTCTTTCACCGGAGGATATCACAGGACATAGTCATGAAGGCGTTCTTCATGGCTTCGCTTGCCGGGCTCATTATCGTCGTCATGAATCTTGCAATCGTGGTCAGGGAGAAGACTGAAATGCTGCCCGCGCTTTTTGAGGTCGTTTCCGCATTCGGCACGGTAGGTCTGTCCACGGGAGACGGGGGCGCGCGCAGTCTTTCAGCGTTGTTCAGCGACACCGGAAAGATGATCATCATTCTGACGATGTTCATAGGTCGTTTGGGGCCGCTCACCGTAGGACTTGCCACCATGCAGCGACAGGAGACGGAGCGGATCAGGTTTCCGGAGACGAAAGTCCTCATTGGTTAGGAGCAACGATGAAAAAGCGACAGTTCGCCGTTATCGGACTGGGAAGGTTCGGATATCATGTTGCGAAGACGCTGGTTGAGAAGGGCATGGAGGTCCTGGCAATCGATAATAGTCAGGAAACCGTTCAGTCTGTCGCTGATTTCGTTACCATTGCCATCGAGTGCGACGCAACCGATGAGAAAGCCTTGCGAGCGGCGGGAATAAAGAATGTGGACACCGCTGTTGTGAGCATAGGAGAGAACATTGAATCAAGCATCCTGATTGTTATGACGCTCATTGACATCGGCATTCCCGAGGTGGTGGCGAAAGCGGTGTCGCCTGTGCACGGCAAGGTGCTGAGAAACATCGGCGCAAGCAGGGTGGTCTTTCCCGAGCGAGACATGGCGATTCGGGTTGCATCCAGCCTTGTCATGCCGAGCACAATGGAGGAGCTTGAGCTGTCGCCGCATTACAGCATTGTGGAGTTTCCCGCGCCGGAGGAGTTCGTCGGCAGAACACTCCGCGAGAGCCGCGTTCGGAGCGTTTATCAGGTAAATATCGTCGCCATGCGAAAGCGGGTGCCCTTTGTCCGGGAGGATGGAGAGGCGGATTTCACGGAAGAGTGGAGCGTTCCGCCATCGCCGGACGTCATGATTGAAGAAGGTGATGTGCTCGTCGTCGCCGGAGAGAAAAGCAGGATCCGAGCAATGAGGAAAGAGATATAAGGATGCGAAAACAGGAACAACAGGAAAAAAGAACCGTAGAAGATCTTATCGAGTTGGGAGAGTTCTATTTCCTGAACGGGAAGCTCAAGAACGCGCTCGACGTCCTGGAAAAGGCGCGTGAACTCGATCCGCAGAATATCGAGGCCCTGTATACGCTGGGCCTGGTCCACGAAGCGAAGAACAGTTTTTCCGACGCCCGCCAGATGTATGAACGGGTGTTGAAGCTGGCGCCCGGCCATAAGGCGGCGAAGAACCACCTCGAAAAGCTCGTGGGCACCTGATCGTCTGATCAGGTCATTTCACTGCGCGACCAGATAGGCGCATTTCAGGTACGTCGTCTCTCGGGCGGCGATCAGGGACGGATGGTCCCTGGCCTGGGAGCGCATCTCGAGCAGCGACGTTTCGCGGCCCGCGTCCAGGGCCGCGTCGATCAGCATTTCCCGGAACAGGTCCCCATCGATATGGTGGGAACAGGAGCAGGTCACGAGCAGGCCGCCCGGCTGCAGGAGCCGGAGGGCGCGAAGATTGATCTCCTTGTATCCCCGCAGGGCCTCGCGCACCTTTGCGCGGCTTTTCACAAAGGCCGGGGGATCCAGGATGATGCAGCCGAACCGCTCCTTGTTCTTTTCACGCCTTCGCAATTCCTCGAACACATCCGCCACGACGAACCGGGCGGACAATCCGTTCAGCTTCGCGTTCTGAACGGCGAGGTCAACGGCCTGCTGTGATGCGTCAAGACCCGTCACCTCAGCGGCGCCGAACCGCGCGGCGGTGAGGGACCAGGCGCCGACGTAGCAGAAGCAGTCCAGGACGCTGCGTCCGCTCACCAGGCCCTTGAGCGCCAGCCGGTTTTCCCGCTGATCAAAGAAGAACCCCGTCTTCTGGCCTTCCAGCACATCAACGCGGTAGGTAATGCCTGTTTCTTCAAACGTGACCGGTCCGTCGAGGGAACCGACGGCAACGGAGGTGTGGCGCGGAAGCCCTTCGAACTCCCGGGCCGCCGAGTCGTTCTTGAACACGATGGCAGCGGGAGCATATTCCTCGCGCAGGGCCAGCGTGATGACGTCGAGCCGGGCCTCTATGCCGGCGGTCAGGGACTGCACCACAAGCGTGTCGGCGTATTTATCCACGATCAGGCCGGGAACGCTGTCGCCTTCGCTGAAGAGGGCGCGGAAGGATTCCCCGAAGCCAAGGCGGGCGCGGAGCTCGCGGGCAGCGGCTATCCGCTTGCGGAAAAAGCGCAGATCGATCTCGTCCTGGCGGCGGGTAAGAATGCGTATGGCGATGAGCGCGTGGGGATTTATGTAGCCGCGTCCGATGAACCTGCCGGCGTGGTCAAGAACGTCAACGAGCTCGCCGGCGGCAAAGGAAGACAGGGGGTCGGCGATCTCATTGCTGAAGATCCAGGGATGGCCGCGCTGCACGCGGCGCGCTTCTTTTTTCTTGAGCCCGATGGATTTCACGGAATAGGGGGACCCCCGGCAGTTCTACCGCTCCGGGAACAGGGGAAAGAAGGGCGCACAGGAGAGGGAAGGCCGGGCGTCCCGCCCGCGGCCTGATCAGCACAAGGGACGGATTCGCGCGAGCTGCTGCCCGGCACCGGCATCCTTACAGCCTGTTCTCCACGTGCGATTCGTTGCGCAGGGTCTGGAGCCAGACGCGGTAGTTGTTTTCCATCTTCTGCATATAGAGGGAATTCGCTATCTCGTCGCGCACCTGGTCAAGGGGCTTCACGGGCGTTCGTACGTCTTCGAGCCGTATGATATGGAAGCCGCTGTTCGTCCGGAGCGGGCCGGCAATGCCGCCGGACTGCAGGCCGCGCGTTGCCCGGTCGATCTCCGGCAGCGCATGGTCTCTCTGGATGTAGCCCAGATCCCCTTCAAGGCGGGCTGACGGACCCTCGGAGAGCTCCTTTACGAGGGCGACGAAGTTCTCGCCCGCTTTCGCCCGCGCGGCGGCCCGGTTCGCCTTCTCCTCGATCGCCCGGAGCTCCGCGGCCGGCGCATTCTCCGGCAGGCGGATGAAGATCTGGCGTACGCGGATCTCCTGGGGAAGGGCGTAGTTGCCGCTGTTCAGCTCATAGTAGCGCCGCACCTCGGCATCTTCAACGGAGAGGCCGGCGCGGACATGCTTGTCCCTGATCCGCGAGATGGTGATGTTCTCTTTCAGCTCGCTGCGATACTGCTCCACGGTGAGCCCTTCGCCGGCAAGGGCCGCCTCGAACTGCTTTGCGTTCCAGGAATTTCTCCGCTTGATGTCCTCGATGGCGTCGGCCACTTCCTTGTCCGTTGCGTCCAGCCCGGCCCGCTTCGCCGCTGACAACTGCAGCTTCCGGTTGATAAGCTCTTCCAGCATCATGCTGTTGTTCACCGCGGCGTCCTTCTGCTGCGCCTCCCGGACCTCCCGCTCCAGATCGCTCATGGTGATGATCTCCTCATTCACCACGGCCACGACCCGGTCGATGACCACGGAGCCGTCGGCGGTCCCCGTAAGGGCGTGGACGAGCAGGAGCAGGGGCAGCGTAACGAGTGCTATAAGGTGCTGTTTCATATTCACTTCTCCTACGGCGCAGGCGCTGTGAACGTCAATGACGCAGCGCCTGATAATTGACCTCGAACTTGGTCCTTGATCTCAGTTCCTTCATCCAGCGGGAGAACTGCTTCTCCTGCTTTTCCTGCTCCAGGATCGCGCGGATCTCCGGCGATGCCTCTTCCAGGCTGATCTTTCCCGGCGGCCTGCGGTCCTCAAGCTTGAAGATGTGAAAGCCGTAGGGGCTTTTGACCACGCCGCTCGTCCCGCCCTTGGGCAGGCGAAAGACGACATTGAACTCGCTGGGCATGTCTCCCAGGGCAAAATAGCCGAGGTCGCCGCCCCGCTCCGCCTCGGGGGCCGTTGAGCGGTCCCTGGCCAGCGCGGCGAAGTCCGCGCCTTTTTCCAGGCTTTCAAGCGCCTTCTGGGCCTCCATCTCGGTGGAGACCACGATCTGGCGGGCGCGCACCTGCTCGGGCTTGTTGAACCGGTCGGCGTGCGTGCGATAGTACTGCCGGACCTCTCCGGACGAAACGGAAGTCCGCCGCTCCACCTCGCGGTCGAGCAGCTTCTCGATCATCATGTTCTCCCAGAGATCGGACTTCCACTTCTCGAAATCGATGCCCGTGCCCGAGAGGACCTCTTTCAGCTCTTTGCCATGCTCGGCGCGGATCCCTTCGATCCGCTTGTTGATCTCCTGCAGGCTGACGGTAATGCGCCGCCGCTGGGCCTCGCGCAGCATCATTTTGCGCTCGATCAGGCGGTTGAGGAATTCCTGCTTCACTTCCTCTTCCGCCTCCTTGTCGGGCTTGAAGCCCGAGCGCGTGAAGCGCTCCTGGAATTCCCCCAGCGTGATGGGGTCGCCGTTCACCGTGGCGACGACCACGAGGTCCGCCGAGACGGTCGGCGCCTCATCCTCGAGCTCTTCATCAGCCGCGGGCTTGCAGGCCGAAAAAAACAAAAGCCCCAGCAGCAGCACCGGGGCCAGAAATCGTGATAGAGAGATGCGTATCATGATGGAAGATTACTTGCCGCCCATGTTCTTGAGGGCCGGGTGGTCGAGCTGCAGCCCCTCGGGAAAGGCCGGTGTTGCCAGGGTGCCGGCAAGCGCTTCCAGGGCCTTCTCGTCGACCTTGATGTTGGCCTTTTCCCGGAGCTCTTTGGTGAAGACCACGTAGAGATCGCGCTGTTTTTCCTGCATCAGGCGGTTCTTGATCTGCGGCTCCACCTCCTTGAGGCTGAGCGTCTTGCCGTCTGCGGTCTGCATCATCTTTTTGTTCTTGTTGTAAAATTCCCTGACAGCCTGGTCGGTGGGCGGCGCGAGCGTGCTGATCTTGTCGGCAAGCTGCTTGCGCAGCAGGCTGTTGAAGAGCTCGTTCTTGTAGTCCTCTTCGATCTTGCGCTCGAGGTCCTTCTTGAGCTGTTCCTGGCGCTTCTTGAAGTCGGCGTCCTTGTGCAGACCCTGGCGCCGGGCCTCCTGGAGCACCAGTTCTATGCCGACCAGGTCATCGAGAAAGTCCTTCCGGGCCTTTGCATCGGACGACACGGCCTGGCGCATCTGCGGCGGAAGCTCATCAAGCTGTTTCTTGAAGTCCGCAACGGTGATCTTTCCTCCGTTGACCTTGGCCAGGACCTTTGAATCTGAATCCTTGCTGCAGGCGCCGGTGAAAAGAACGGCGGCAACGAGAACGACAGGCATGAACGTCTTCATGGGGTGCGGTTCCTCCGGAGTGTTCGCAGAAGCTTGCGAAAGGGATGAAACTACCTGATTTTTATAACATACTACAGGAGTTCCTGCAAGCACTTTTTCACCGCTGCTGCAGCCGTTGCAAGCGACGGGTCGGGCAGCATGATCTGGAGGGTATACTCGGGAACGAACTTGATCTTCCCGGAGCTCCGCTTCAGCAGCGCCATGACCCGGTCCGGCCGCACCTGGGCATGCTCGCTGAAGGTGATGCTGGCGCTCCTGGGGCCCGCATCGATGCGGGCGACCCTGGCCTGCGCCGCGGCGAGCTTCACCTCCATGATCTGCAGGAGATTCGCGGCCGGCTCCGGCAGGGCGCCGTAGCGGTCGCGCAGGCCCTCGGCAATTGCCGCCAGGTCCGGCTCGCTCACGGCGCCCGCGACCTCCTTGTAAGCGGCGAGCCGGAGGCTGGGGTCTGCGATGTAGTCGTCGGGCAGGAAGGCCGAGGCCCGGAAGTTGATGATCGTGTCCGTCTCTTCCTGCACGTCCTCGCCCCGCAGCTCCGCCATGGCCTCTTCCATCATCTGGGTGTACAGGTCGATGCCCACGGCGGCGATATGGCCTGACTGCTGTTTGCCGAGCAGGTTGCCGGCGCCGCGGCTCTCCAGGTCCTGGGCCGCGATGCGGAAGCCCGCGCCGAGCTCCGACAGCTCCTGGATGGCGCGCAGCCGGTGGCGGGCCACGTCGGAGAGGGCCTCTTCCGCCGGGGTGAGCAGGTAGGCGAAGGCCTTTTCACGGCTGCGGCCCACGCGGCCCTTGATCTGGTAGAGCTCGGCGAGGCCGAAGCGGTCGGCGCGGTTGATGATGATCGTATTTGCCGCGGGGATGTCGATTCCCGACTCGATGATCGTCGTGGTTACCA
>JBBIHD010000021.1:14641-18869 GCA_037447195.1 Nitrospirota bacterium
GAAACGAAGTCGGACATGACCGTTTCGATGGCCTCTTCCTGCATCTGGCCGTGGCCCACGCCGATGCGCGCGGCGGGCACGAGGGAGCGCAGGAAATCGGCCATGCGGTCTATGTCGCGCACGCGGTTGTGCACGAAGAACACCTGGCCGCCGCGCCCGATCTCATTCTCAATTGCCTCGCGGATGACGCGGGGGCCGAAGCGCGCAAGCACGACCTCGATGGACTGGCGGTCCATGGGCGGGGTCTGGATGATCGAGAGGTCGCGGATGCCGGCCAGGGACAGGTGGAGCGTGCGGGGGATGGGCGTTGCCGTAAGGGTAAGGACATCCACCATCTTCTTCAGCTCCTTGATCCGCTCCTTGTGGCGCACGCCGAAGCGGTGTTCCTCGTCCACGACGAGCAGGCCGAGGCTTTTGAAGACGACGTCGCGCTGCAGCAGGCGGTGCGTGCCGATCACAATGTCCACGGAGCCGTTCCTGAGCCCCGCGAGGGTCTCCTTCTGCTCTGCCCTGGTGCGGAACCGCGACAGAAGGTCGATGCGGACCGAGAAGGGGGCGAGCCGCTCGGAGAAGGTGCGAAAATGCTGGTCCGCCAGGAGCGTGGTCGGCACGAGCACGGCGGCCTGCACGCCGTCCTCAACGGCCTTGAAGGCCGCGCGCAGGGCCACCTCGGTCTTGCCGAAGCCCACATCGCCGCAGACGAGACGGTCCATGGGACGGGGCCTGCGCATGTCGTGCAGCACCTCGTCGATGGCGCGCTGCTGGTCCGGCGTCTCGTCAAAGGGAAAGGCCGCGGCGAATTCCCGGTAGAGCGTGTCGGGCGGAAAGAAGGCGGGCCGCTCCAGGGACTCGCGGACCGCATAGATGGCCGCGAGCTCCCGGGCCATCTCGAGAATGTCCTTTTTCACCCGCTCCCGCGTTCGCTTCCAGGCAGGGGCGCCCAGGCGGTCCACCTTCGGCGCGCTCCCTTCAACGCCGGTGTATTTCTGCACCTTGTCGAGGCTATAGAGCGGAACATGCAGCTTCGCATCAGGCTCATAGCGCAGCGTGAGATAGTCGGTCTCGAAGCCGTCCACGGCGATATGGGTCAGTCCCTGGTACTCGCCCACGCCGTGGTCGCGATGCACCACGAAATCGCCGGGCCGCAGCTCCTTGAAGGTCGAAAGAAAGGGCGATGCTTTTGACCGCTGGGTCCGCTGGCGATGGACCTTTGCGCCGAATATCTCGTCTTCCGTGACAACTAGGGCGCCCAGGGAGGGCCAGGAGAAGCCCGTGGAGATCCTGCCGACCAGGGCGATTACGGGCCGGGGGCCCGCAGGGCCGGCAGCGCCGGACAGGGAGGTCTCAAGGCCGAGACCATATTCGCCGAAGAGCGTCCTGATGCGGTCGCGGGACTCATCAGTCCCGCAGACGAGAAAGATGTCGTTCTTGTGGCGCCACTGGTTCAGCTTTTCCACGAGCCCGGCCAGTGCGCCATCGCCGGCCCCGGGCAGCCGCGTCAGCCTGACACCGAGCGTTGACGGGGACCGCGTGTCCATGGCAAGGGCGTCAGGCGACGTGTGCAGCAGCGAGAGGGTGAGATGGGAAGCAGCCTGCAGATGCGCCTCGATCCGTTCCCAGTCCACGTAGAGGTCCCCGGCTTCGGGAAGGGTCCTGCCCTGTGCGGCCTCTTCTTCCCGGCCAGACAGGATCTTTTCCCAGAAGGTCCGGGAGCGCTTCCGCAGCTCATCGGGCTCGTCCAGTATCAGCAGGCTTTCTTCGGGAAGATACCGGAAGAGCTCGTCCATGGAGTAGACAAACGGAGCGAGAAATTCCATACCCGGCTCGGCTGCACCGGCCGCGAGGTCATCCAGCAGCTGCGCGCCCCCGGGCAGGACCTTCTGCCCTGGCGGGAGGATAAATTCCTTCACCGGCAGGATCACGGCGCTGTCGAGGTTCTGGAGCGATCGCTGCGACTCGGGATCGAAGGCGCGCAGCGATTCAACAGCATCGCCAAAGAGCTCGAAGCGGATCGGATTCTCATGGGCCGGCGAGAAGATGTCGATGATGCCGCCGCGGCGGCTGAATTCGCCCATGCGGCTCACGAGAGAGGCTGATTCATACCCGAGGGCTATGAGCTGCTGCGCCAGCCGGTCCGGATCGACAACGGCCGCGGGCGAGAGGGTGATCACCGCGTCGGCAAAGGCCTCCCAGGGGGGGAGCTTCTGCATCAGGCTTTTGACCGGGACAACGTAGTGCCCCGGCGATCCGGAGATCAGGTGATAGAGGAAGAGCATTCTCTCGCCCACGATGCCTGCTGCGGGCGAGTCTGCTTCAAAGGGAAGAAGTCCCCAGGAAGGAAGGGACAGCACCGGGTTCTGCTGCTGCGCGGCCGTTCCCGACGCGGCAGCAAGGATAGCGTTCCCGACCGAGAAGAACCGGAGGTCCTCGACGAGGCTCGCGGCCGATTCCTCGGACGGGACAATGATCACGAGCGGGCGGCGGGCCTCGCGCTGCAGCCCGGCCAGGAAGAGCGCTTTCGAAGCTCCCTGGAGCTGGGCAACATGCGTGATCGTTCGGGGCTCTGAGATGCGGGACAGGACCGGTTTGAGCAGGGTGCGAAGAGTGTTCATTTCGGCGGCACTATAACACGGAGCAGCAGAGCAAGGCAACAGGGCGGATGAGTCCGGAAGTCAGCCTAATAAATCATTTGGCCACGGATTGACACGGATAAGCACGGATAGTTCAAATAGTTAAACCAAAACCGGCAATCAACCGATGGGCGAACCGTGTTCATCTGTGATTACAACTGCCGTTTCTAGGTTCAACGGTGTTGATACTTCCCGCACTTCGGGAGGGGCAAATGAAAAAGCCCGCCCTCCTTCGAGAGCGGGCGCAAAATGGTACGGAGCGATTGCTGCTATTTAACACCCTGCTCCTCCAGGCGCTTGCGGTCGGCTGCAAGCCGCCGGACGTTGCTGATCTCCTTGATGCAGGGTTTGCAGGGCTTGATGGCGCCTGCCTTCTTGAGCGCATCTTCGGCCTTGTCGAACTGGTAGGTATATTCATAGGCCAGGCCGAGGTTGTACCAGGCAGCCTGGTCCGCAGGATGCTTCAGGGTGGCCGCCTGGAACTGCTCCTGCGCGTTGTCCCATTGTCCCGCCTTGGCGAAGTTGATCCCGTTCTCGATCTCAGGGATCTTTGCCTCGTTCTTCGCGAAGGTGACCGTTACCGAGTCCCAGTAGGGCGCGATCCGTTTCACAAAGGCCGTCACCACGGCGTTTGAAGACCTGCCAAGGAGGGCGTTCCGGTCCGGATCGGGCGGCCGGCTTCCCTGGCTGGTCGTTTCTCCTGTGGATGTCTGGGTGAAGGTCTTGGATGCGAGGACCTCGCCGGAGGCAAGGTTCATGATCTTGAAGTCGACCGTGACGGTTGCGCTTCCTTTCTTTGTAAAGGTCGTTACGTCCTTGCCGGCCTTGTCTTTCGCCTGGCCTTCGACTACGGACTGGGAATAGTCATAGGTTTTTACGCGGCCCGTGGCGATGATGTCTACGTTCAGCGCCTTGCGGAATCCTGAAGCGCTCTCGGGATTGATGGCGGAAAGAAGGCCAAGGAGATTGAGGTTCTTCTCGTTCAGCAGCCTGCCGACGCTGTCGCGGTTCATGACCTCGAAGTATCCGCCCGCCACGAGCTGGGCCGAGAGCCGGTCGGCAATTTCGTTGCCGCCCCTGCCGTCAAAGTGGCCGACAGCTATCTTGCGCGTGCCGCTGAGATTGATCTCTGCGGGACGCAGCACGGGAACGCGGGCCGTCTGGGCGCAGCCATAGGCTGCAAGCAGCAGCGCAGCCGCGACCAGCGAGCGAAGGCACAATGTTTTCATGACAGGGACCTCCCGGAGATTGATTGTGTCCGCAGCCGCTCTCTTCTCTGTAGACCGGCAAAGAGGGGCCACGAAGCATCAGTTGAGATTATAGCACAAATGAAAAGCGCCTATCAGCGGGTAGCCTGATAACGCGCCTCGAAGGGAGAGGGACCGGAGGTTTTTGTTATCTTGTGATCGGTGTTCGCGCTTGCATGCTCCAGGATCTTGAAGACCGATTCGGTCTGGTCCTTCTCGTTGATCGCTGAAGCCACCGCTTCGGCAGTGAAGGCCTTGCCCGGAGCGCCGCGCAGATAGGCGAGGACCTTCATCCGGAGTGACATGAGGGAGCCGGCCATCTTCTTTCCCGCTTCCACGCCAGGCTGATGA
>JBBIHD010000022.1:0-17971 GCA_037447195.1 Nitrospirota bacterium
GACATTTCGACTACGGGCGCAAAAGCCCTGCTCATGGATGCGACCGGAGCCGTCATCACGACTGCCACGACCGGTGGGCCGACTGGATGCTCATCTCATGCGGGACCTTCAGCTCCGTCAGGATGTCCGCGGCCTTCTGCATGACGGCGAGGTCGCTCTCGCTGCCCATGATGATCCCTACGACCGGTTTGTCCATCGGCCCCTCCGTTATCCCAGGAATTTCCTGATGTGCGCCGCTTCCACGATCAGCGAAGAGAGCGCGTTGGTCTGTCCGTCCTTCACTGCCTTGATGATCCGGGAGGTGACCGCCCGGTGCATCTCGTTCACCCCGTGCTCGCAGCAGTCGAGGGCCAGCGTATCGCGAAAGCCAGCGGGCAGAATGCTGAACACGTCGGGATTGAAATACTGCATGGCCGCCGTCATATCGAAGTCGAAATTGACGTACACGGACTTCAGGAACCGCAGGTCGTCCTTCGAAAGGGCCTGCAGCCCCAGCAATTCCGGCGGCAGCCCCAGGGAGTAGCAGACAGCGCAAAAGCCGATGACCCGCGGCAGTTTGACGGAGCCGAGGCTGCGCGCATAGCCGAAGAGGCCCACGTGCAGCTTTCGCATTCTCCGGCGGGGGACGAACCCGGCCAGCAGGTTGATCAGCGGCGCCAGGGCCTCGATCTGCTTCGCGTAGGCGGCCGACACCTTATCGATGATCGCCAGGCACCGCTCCTCGTCCACGGTCAGGCCCTCACGCCGCGGCGTTTCGTGGATCCGCCGCACGGCGTCGATCACGTTGGACACGGCATGGTCATACTTGAAGGCCGACTGGACCGTGAAGGTCTGCACGTCGGGGTACTCGGCCATCACGCCGTCCACCGTCGCCGGCGTGAGATGGCCCCGGAAGGGCGCGGAGCCCGCGCCCAGGATCGGGTATATCCCGACGCCGATCTCCCGGGACAGGGCACGCAGCCGCTGCAGCGCGATCTTGTTGCACAGCACCGCGCTGACCATGCCGTAGTTCATGGCAGGATCGGACCGGGCCAGAAAGACCCGCTGGTCCGTGCCCACCTTGTCCTGCAGGTAGTCGCGCAGGATCGCATGGGAGGCCAGCATGTGGTCCCGGTCCTCGAAGAGCGGGATCACGTTGATGGACTCGGGCCGGAACTCCCCCACCCATTCAGCGATGGTGATATCGCCGGGATAGAAGGACCGGTGCTGCTTGCCCGTCACGAAATTGCGGTAGTAATGATAGATGCGGTCGAGGCTCTGGCACGACGTGGTCATCGGCAGGATGACCTCGAAGATCGGCGGAACGTCCTCGTTGTAAAAGACCCGGGCGATGTCGTAGGAGCGCGGGATCGACTCGAGGGTCTCGATCAGCACCTTTGCTTCCTGCTGCTCCACGCCGGGGTTCGGCACGCGCAGCGTGATCCGCACCTGTTCTCCCAGCCTGTTCTGGCGGAAAAAAGGCTCGTACCGCGTCAGCAGCTTGCGCACCACGAAGTCGTCGACCTCCTTGCCTTCGCAGTCCCACATCTGCTCGTCGCAGCCGAGATGGGAAAAGGCATAGTAGGCCTCCTGCACCTCGTCGTCGCCGGACATGTCCTGGTTCTCGGCAAAGAAGGGTATCTGGACATTGTCCGGGTGCTGGGTGGACATGATCCGGGGAACTCTCGGTTGGCTGTGTTCAGTCTTCACTTTTTTGCGCTGTGCCGGACCTCTCTCCGCTTATAACGGCATCATAGCACGGCCGGACAGCGAATTGCAAGGACGCCCGTGCGCATTGCCGCTCTTAGCGATCAGAATTCGAATTTTGTATGGCGGACGATCTGAACGTCATGCATATAGGCAATCCCCGCGTAATTCTTAAAAAACTTTTCCACAACACCGGTTATGATCCGTTCAGCGACATCGGGGGGAACCACGGCTTCGATCTTTACGTTGCGCAAATAGTCGCCCAGCATGGCATCATCGTCACGGACGCCCCGGTCCCCTCGACCGCAAACAGTGTCTATCGTATACCCTTTTGCGCCGAGTCCTGTCATAAATTCAATCACTTCAGCTTTTATCGCCGCTTCCGTAATCACAACCGCGCACTTTATTGTCCTTAAGTTCACGTCAGTCACCTCCCTGCTCAGAGCAACATGAATATTTTTTGCGCCAGGAAATAATAGAGGGGAATGCCGACAAAAATATTGAAGGGAAAGGTCACGCCGAGCGCCAAAGGCATGGACAGAGCGGGATTGGCCTCGGGAAGCGCATGGCGAAGGGCCGCGGGCACGACGATATAGGAGGCGCTGGCGCAGAGCACTGCCAGCAGGACCGTCCCGCCGAGGCTCAAACCGACGAGCGCGCCAAGAAGCATTCCCATTACTCCGCCTATCATCGGCATGTAGAGACCGAACAGCGCCAGCGGCAGTCCGGCCTTTGCAATATCCGACAGTCTCTTGCCCGTCATGATGCCCATTTCGAGCAGAAAGAAGCAGAGCACGCCCGTAAAGGGCGTCTTGATGAAGCCCGCCATCGCCTCCATGCCCCTTCCGCCGGTGATCCATCCGACGCAGAAACTGCCTATCAGGAGCAGCAGCGTGCCGCCGAACAGGACCTCCCGCACAAAGGCGGAGGAAAAGACATTCGAACCCCTCCCCCCCCGCGCCAGAACGAGGCCGGTGATGATGGCCGGCGCTTCCATCAGTGCCATCATGGCCACAAGATACCCCTCATAGGCGATGCCGCTGATACCGAGAAAGGAGACGGCCGCCACAAAGGTGACCACGCTGATGGACCCGTAGTGGGCCGCTATGGCCGCGGCGTTCACCCGGTCGAGCCGCGCGGCAACCCTCAGCAGGGGGAAGGCGATCAGGGGCAGCGCAGCGCCGGCGATAACCGCTGCGGCGAGAGCATAGATGAGCGTCATATTCAGCTCGCTGGCGCTCAGCTCCACGCCTCCCTTGAAGCCGATAACGAGCAGGAGATAGTAGGACAGGGCCTTGCCCACAGCGGGCGGAATTTCCAGGTCCGAGCGGACCCGCGCCGCAAAGAGTCCGAGGATGAAAAAAAGGATGGGTGGAGATAGAATATTCTGCAGCGATATCTGGAAAAATTCCGTCATTGCCTGCGGGCTTCCTTCTCCGCGCCGCTTGGCCGCCGCCGTTAACTTGGAAAAAGGCCTTTCTGCTCTTTTCCTCTTGGTCGGACAAGCTACGCATCTATTTTACCAGTATCGGCATACCCATAAGCGGCCACAAGGCGACCAGCGCCCCGGCAAGCACTACAAGCAATACAAGGCTCATCAGGACTCCGTGCTTGAAAAATTCCCCCGTGCTGAACTGATGAGAGCCATAGGCAATGGCATTTGGCGCCGCCCCGATGAGAAGCATGAACGGCATGCCGGCGGTGACCAGCGAGGCATAGAAAATCACATCAGGCGCAACGCCCAGATACTGGGCAACGACCAGCGACACGGGAAGGGAAATGGCGATAGCAGCCACGTTCATGATGAAATTCGTCATGACCAGAACGAAGGCGGCAATACCGAGCACAAAGACCAGCCAGGGAGCGTCCATGAACAGGACGAGCCATTTAACGGCCATCCATTGGGCCGCGCCTGTCTTCCAGAGACAAAAACCTATGCTCATGGCGCCGCTGAAGAGCAGGATGATGTTCCAGGGGATGGACTCGAGCTCCTGGACAGTCAGAATCCGGAACACGAAAAACAGGAGCGTAGAGACCAGCATGATTGCGGCGCGGTCTATGGACTTCAACGCCGGCACAGCGGCCTGGAGCGACATGACGACCACCACCAGGAACACGAACAGGACCACCAGTTTTTCGTCGCGCTTCAGAGGGCCCAGGTCGCGGGAAAGGCGCTTCGACTTTTCTCTGAGGCCCGCTATGGCTGACTTTTCCGGCTTGAGAAAGACCATCAGATAGAGCCATATCAAGAAAACCATTATCCATCCGACGAGAAACATATACTGGGTAAGTTCAAAAAAAGCTATGTCCCGTCCGGTGAATTCCTTGAACATTCCTGCGGCCGCAGGGCCGCGCGCGGCTCCGAGAAATGTAATGATGCTGCCGGCGCCGGCGGCATAGGCCATGCCGATAAAAAGGGCCTTTCCGAAATTCGTTCTTCGGTCTCCATCGCCGTACATCGCATGGATGGCCATCAGAATAGGAAAGACGGTCGCTGCGGCGGCCGTATGGGCCATCACATGGGAGAGCAGGGCGACGAGGCAAAGACTTCCCAGCAGGATCATGCTCGTCCGTTCGCCGACGATACCGAGCATTTTATACGCAAGCCTCGTCGTCAGGCCTGTTTTGGTAAATGCAAGGCCCACCACGATGGACCCGAATATGAACAGCACCGCCGGATCCATGAAATCCCGGAACGCTTCCTTGGCCGGCCGGATGGCAAAGATCGCCTGAAACACGCCGATGGCGATGGCCGTCACCCCGATAGGAACCACCTCGAAAACCCACCAGATTCCGGCAAGCAAAAAAAGGGCTATGGCGGCCTTGCCTTCCCGCGTGAGCGCAAAAGACTTTCCCGAGGGATCCACGGCGTCCTGCGGCTGCGGCAGCAGATAAATAGCCGCAAAAACCACTACGCCGAGGAGGAGAAACACGATCCGCCTCCAGTCCGTCGAAGGTCCGGACAGGGGCGCCGGCGGCAATCCGCCGGTCAGGGCCTCCGCACGGTCTGACTGAATAGCCATCACTTTTCCTCCTCGCACGTTTCGATGTTGCAGACCGCGAAAACCATATCGAGAATATTGATGATCCGAATTACTCCGATGACGACATTATTACGGACCACGGGGAGCATGTTCACGTCGTCCCTGAGCATCAAATAGAGGGCCTGGATGACAGGAGCGTTTGCATCGATCGTCGTTTTGACCGGCCGCAAAATCTCCCGGACCGATCTTGATCCTCTCTTTTTGCATTCCGAATAAAACGCATCCTGCCACAGCAGCGCTAAAGCCGATTCATCGGGAAGCGCAAAGCCCTGGTACTCCGGCGCGTGATCGAACGTAAAATCAGGCAGCAGACTCTTCAGGATGTCCTTCAAGGCAAGGATGGAGAGAAGATTGAATCGTTCATCAAATACCAGAACATGTCGGTAGCCCCGATGAATATACTCCCTGATTTCGATCAGGGCCTCCGCCACCGTCGAAGACGCCGGGATTCGCGGGTGGTCTTCAAGGGGCAACATAACGTCCTTGACTCTTTCATCGTGATCCATGCGGAATCACCTCCGGGAATGCATGATGCATTCGAGATCGCCTGTCGTATCGGCAGGGGCCGATGCCTTCCTGCTCGCAGCACGCCTGCGCGACATGCTGCGCGCCGAAGCGTCACATCGCTTACCCCCCGCTCGACCTGTCGTTTGATATTTTTCCTTCCGGCAACCTCTTCAAAGGCCTGCGCGCCCTACTCCATGCAGGAAACGGCGCATTTGTTCGTTTCCGCCTGGGTGACCTGTCTCAGCTCTATGGCCTGCTTCGGACAGAGGGCGGCGCAGACGCCGCATCCCTTGCACCGCACGGCGATGATGAATGATTTCTTCCGTGCCGCGATGAACCTGATTGCATTCGGCTCGGGACACGACTGCATGCAGAGCTTGCAGCCGATGCATTTGCTTTCGTCGACAAAACCGGCTACGTACATTTCTTCCGCCTCCTTATTATTATTTAAACAGCCGCCTTTGCTCCGGCCAGCTCCCGGCCGCGCCGGTAGGACTCGTCGAGGACCTTGGCATTGGCCGCCATGAGCTTTTCCACCTTGTCATATTGCTTCTTGATGGCGTCGTCGAGGACCGCTGTCGTTCCCGAAGCCACGAACTTCGCCTTCCCTCCGAACCGCTCGCGCAGGGACTCATGGACCGCCTCCATGCTCACGAGCTGCGTGATGCCCATCAGCGCCCCCAGCATGGCGATGTTCGAGGCCAGCTCCGATCCGCCGATCTCCCGGGCCGCGTCCGTGGCGGGAAAGAAATAGACTCTCACGTTCAGATCGCTCAGGCGCTTGTTTTCATCGGCGGTAAACTCCAACGGCCGGTCCGAATTGACCAGGACCACCCCGTTCTTCCGTATGCCCGAGAAAAACGGCATGGTATAGGATTTCCCCTGCACGATCACGTCGTGATGATATACCATGATGATGTCCGGATAGAGTATTTCCCCGGCGTCGGTCATCGGCTCATCGGATATCCGGACGTAGCTTTCGGCGGGCGCAAGCCTTTTCTCGGCGCCGAAAAACGGGTTCACGAGAGCGAATTTTCCGTCCTTGACAGCGGCCCCGCCGATGACATGGGCGGCAGTCACTACGCCCTGACCTCCGAGCCCTGACATTCTGATATATGTGCGCATTACTTGCTCACCTCCTCAGCCGTTTCCTTCGCCGCCTTAGCGGGCTCCAGCTTCTTCAGATACTCCTCGGCCTCGGGCGTCATGTGCTCCCGAAACTGATAGTCCGTCTTGACCCGTTCCTTGGCGAATTTGATGCCCTCGGCCGGCTTTAACTTCAGGTTCGTGGGACAAGGCGTATGAATCTGAATATAGGTGGGGCCGATATTCCTGGCTACCATGATGGCCTTCTTGAAGCACTGGCCGATCTGCTTGGGCCGGGCAGTTGAAACCACGGCCACAT
The DNA here is from genome assembly GCA_037447195.1 of Nitrospirota bacterium. GTDB lineage: Bacteria > Nitrospirota > UBA9217 > UBA9217 > UBA9217 > GWC2-57-13. Next base: position 6,643 of record JBBIHD010000022.1, read on the forward strand.
AGGCGCAGCCTGCGGCCACCGCCAGGTCCGGCACCTTTACCTTCTGGAACTTCTTGCCCGTGGGCGCCATGTTCAGGACTGCGCCGGGCAGGCTCATGCCGCTCTCCTGGCCGCCCGTGTTGGCGTAGAGCTCGTTGTCGAACATGACGGTGGTTATCTTTTCTCCCCGGAACCAGGAGTGGAGCGTCATGTCCAGCCCGATGTCCGCCGTTGCGCCGTCGCCGGCCATGACGATCACGTCCTTGATCCTGTCGGGAAATCGCAGCGCCAGGGCCCGCTTCAGGCCCGATGCCACGGCATTCTGGTTGCCGAAGAGGGAATGGACGTTGTGCAGCGCCAATTGGGGAAAGGCCAGGCTGTTGCATCCCGTGGAGCCCACCATAATGGAATCCTCGGGATTCGGCAGGGACGCCATGAGTAGGCGGAACGCCAGGGCCAGATTGCACCCGGCGCAGAGCGGATGCTCCTCCAGAAGCTCTTTAAAGGTGCCGAGGTCCCCCACGGACTTCGCGTTTCCGAAGGGGCCGTGCTTCATGAGATCCTTATATTCCTGGGGCAGGACATCCTCAAAATGGGGATTGATATTGGTAATGGCAAGGGACATGTCTTCCTCCTTGAAAAAAAGTTCTCTTATACGCCGACCAGGTTCTTTTCCTTCACCACCTGAACGATCACATCCGGCGGCATGGTCATCCCGCCGTACACCCTCGGACCGGGGATGATCCGGTCGTTGTTCGGTATCACCGAAGCGACCTCGCGGGCCAACCAGCCCGTGCGGTTGAACTCGGGGATGACGATCGTCTCCGCCCCGGACAGGGCCGCGCGGATTTCTTCGGACGGGAAAGGCCGGAGCATCCGAATCTTCACCAGTCCGGCCTCGATGCCCTCGTCCTTCAGCATCCTGATCGCCTCGCGCGACTGGGCCACGGCCGTGCCCGAAGCCACGAGTTGAACGGGGGCGTCGGGATTCTCCTGTTCTATGAAGCTCTTGAGATAAGGCTTCAGATGCCTCTTGGCCCGGTGGGCCGATGCCAGCGTCTCCTGCTGCCAGCTCGCATGGGCCGCGTAGCTGATGAAATTGCTCTTCATCACAAAGGGGTCCTTCATGTACCGGAAGGGCGGCGTCTCCATATCAATATGCGGCACCGGCGACAGGCCGGGATTGTAGGGCTTCAGCTTCACGTCCTCGGTCACGACCTTGACTTTCTGGCGCGTATGGGTGACAAAGAACCCGTCCACGAACACGCCGATGGGGATATGGACCGTCGTCTGCTCGGCCACCTCGAAGCTCATGAGCAGCATGTCGTAGAGTTCCTGGGCGTTTTCCGCGTGGAGCATGATAATGCCCGTGTCGAGCAGGAAGCCCATCTCGATCGTGTCCGGCTGGATCGTGAGCGGCGCATTGATGCCGCGGGTCATGAAGGCGATCACGATGGGCAGCCGCGCCCCGGCCCACATGGGAAAGTTCTCGAAGGCCCTGAGCGTGCCGGGGCCGCAGGTGGCCGTAAAGGTCCGCACGCCCGCCATGGCCGCGCCCGCGACCTCGGACATGACGGCGAACTCGTTCTCGCCGCGAAAATATTCCTTGATATATCCCTCGGCGAACAGATCGCCCACCAGATGCATGCTTTCGCTCTGGGGCGTGATGGGATAGGAGATGGCGATGTCGATGTTCGCGCGGCGGATCGCCTCCCTGACGGCCTCGCTGCCCGTCATGAACTGCTCTTCCCGCTTCGCCTCAAAGAGCATGTACTCCGTGGACACTTCCTTCAGGTTCGGTTTCTCTTTCGTCATGGCCTAGTTCCCCCCTCGCTTTTTCAAGTCCCGCACCGCGTCCAGCAGCGCCACGAGGGTCTTGTTGTCCGCCTCGCGCAGGGAGGCATTGGCCTCCTCATGCCCCTCTTCGGCGCAGAGCGCAATGGTATAGCAGTCGGTCCCGCCCCGGATGATCTTGAGCGCCAGGTTCGCCTGATGGCAATGGACCCCGATAAAGATACCCACATCGATCTTGTTGTGCCAGATCGTGAGGTTCGGATGGTTCGGGTTGATCTCCACGGCCGGGTTGATCATGGGATATTTGGGCCGGTAATCCGGCATGGGGATGATCCTGGCGTTCACCTCGAGGGCCAGTTCTCTGATCAGTTTGCCCCGCTCTATCGCGTAGTCCGTCGTCTTCCAGAGCAGCAGGGGGCCCGGGAAAAAGGTCGGATTCTTCGCGCCGAGCAGCCGCTTCGCGATCTCCCTGATGCCCGCATCCCGGGGGACGCATCCCCCTTCCACGATCGCCTCGCCCTTTTCCGGCAGACAGACGCCGTGCATGGCCGCGGCCGGGGGCAGATAGCCTTCCGGTCCGGGCAGTACCTTGTACGGTTTCATGTTCATTCCTCCATTCATGAAGTAGAGTAGTGAATTGCGCTAGCGCGGGATCTTGCGGCAGGCCGGTCTCGTTGCGGAACATCCGCCTTCTTCAGCCCCGATCAGGGATTGCAGCGGGGACAGCGCGCCGCCGGCGCATGCCCTGAGCCTTCGCGAACGCTCGTTACCCGATGCGGGCATTTCCTGCAGCCCCGTATCTCGGCCCGTGTCTCATTCGTGGGAGCGCCGCACTCCTCACAGGGCAGGCCGGGAATACGCTCGACAGACCAGAATCCCGGTGAGCCGCAGGCCGGGCAGAGGCTCATCAGCTTCTGCGCCAGATCTCCCGCCGCCCGTGCGATCGTTTCCCTGCGCGTAGGATTGGCATGAGCGCGCATATCCGTTTCAATGAACGCGCTCCCGTTCTCCGCCTCTTTGCAGGCCGAGCGGAAGGCCTCTCGCAGGGCATCCCGGTCGCTGATGCCCTTGCGGATGCGGTCGTCATGCTCATTCCCCGGCCGCACCACCAGCCAATGTTCCGGAAAGCCGGCGGAGCGGGCAAAGGCTTCGACCTCGTCCCACGCGACGCCGAGGCAATGGGCGAAATTGGTCTTGCCCGAGGCCGCGCCGACCACCTCGATGCCCAGTTCGTCGTCGATCCAGATTACCGCCTCCGTGTTCCAGGCGAACAGGCCGGTGAAGGGATCAGGGCCGAAGGCCCCCTCGCTGGAGATGCCGAGAGGCCGGCCCGAGAGATCCATGCCGATGCGCGCCTTGCGCCGCGCCGCCTCAAGCTGGCTTCCCGGACGCGCCACTTCCCGTGTGAACGTGCCGAGCAGGTCCGTATCGTAGCCGGCCACATGCTCCACCAGACAGCCGAGCGCCTCCTCCAGCGGGGGCGCAATGATCCTTTCCTTTCCGTGCTTGGTGAGCAAGGCCGCAACGCTGCCGGCGTAGCGCGAGACGGGCCGCTGTGCACTGCGATGCTCATTCATGGCCGGCATCTTCCAGACTCCCGGCTGCCCGGATCATCCGGTATCCGGCGGCCCGCATCAGCCGGTCAGCCACGGCGCGGCCGACTTTCCGCTCATCAGGGTGCTCGCACAGGATGAGATCGACCGCTTTGTCGAGATCCCGCAGGATGGAAAAAAGCCGCTTCGCAACCACCTCAGGAGAGGAGCCGGCATATCGCACCATCCCTTTTCCGGCGCGCCCCGCCCTTTTGCGAAATGAAATAATACCAGCTTTCCTTCCCTTTTGGAAGGATTTATTTATCAGTTCCTGAATTTTTTCCTGAACCGCTCCGGCTGGACCGTCTATGATGACCAGTTCAGCGCGGGGCGCATAGTGCCGGTATTTCATGCCCGGCGATCTGGGTCTGACCGCCGGATCAAGGCCTGCGCCCGTTTCCGGAAGGCTTATCTTCCCGATCAGCGCCTCGATCTCCTTGGGAGCAATAGCGCCGAAGCGCAACAGGGCCGGCGGAGAAACGGTCATGTCCATGACCGTTGATTCAATGCCCAGATGCGTTCTTCCTCCGTCAAGTATCAGGTCGATCCTGTCTCTCAAGTCCGCTGCCACGTGCTGGGCCCTCGTGGGGCTGGGACGGCCGGAAAGATTTGCCGAGGGTCCTACCAGCGGAGTTCCCGCGGCCCTGATCAGGGCGCGGGCAATCCTGTCGTCAGGGATACGGACCGCGACCGTATCGGCCTGGGCGCTCACGATGCCGGGCAGTCTTTTCTTCCTCGAAAGAATGAGCGTGAGCGGTCCCGGCCAGAATCGCCTCATCAGCGCCCTGCTCTTCTCCGAAAGACCTTTCGCCGCCAGCGAAACATCGTCCGGATCGGCAATATGCACGATCAGCGGATTATCAGAAGGCCGTCCCTTGGCCGCAAAGACCCGCTTCACGGCCTCGGGGTTAAAAGCGTCTGCAGCCAGTCCATAGACAGTTTCAGTGGGGAATGCAACAAGGCCGCCGGCCCTCAGCAGGGCGGCGGCCCGAATGATGGCCGGAGAGCGCTCAGGCCTGAATCGGCGCACCTTCACGACAGGCGCCCGCATCATTGTCCCCATAAAAGGCCGCGCAGGCGCTCTGTTACTGGGCGGCGCATTCCGCGGACTCTTTCCGGCTGCCGCCGACTGCAACCTTGGAGATATTCACGGCGCAGACCTTGTATTCCGGCGTTTTGGCCGTCGGATCCAGGGCATCGTTCGTCAGAAGATTGATCGGCGTCTGGCAGAAATGGAAGGGGGCGAACACGACGCCCGGAATAACGCTCTCTGTCAGGCGCGTCTTCAGGCACAAGCTGCCGCGCCGGGAAGTCATTTCGACGTACTCTCCGTCCCTGACGCCCAACCGATCCGCGTCCTGAGGATGCAGCTCCACATAGGCGTCCTCGGTCCGCTCGCGCAGATAGGGCACATGGCGCGTGATCGTTGCCGTATTGTAATGATTCGCGTCCCTGCCCGTGATCAGCGTAAAGCCGAACTCATCGTCGGGCCCCTCGGCAGGCGGCGTAAAGTCTACGGGAACAAAGAGCGCCTTGCCGCCCGGCCGGGGGAAGGAATCGGCATACCGCACGGCCGTTCCCGGGTGCGACGGGTCAGGACAGGGCATATGCACTCCCGCGCCGTCCCGCAGCCGATCATAGGTTATGCCGGCAAGATCAGGAACGGCTTGTCTCAGTTCCTGCCAGATATCAGCCTCTGCTTGATAAGGGAAAAGCTTTCCGTGGCCCATCCGGTCAGCAAGCATGCAGATGATCTTCCAGTCAGGCAGACTCTCTCCCCGGGGAGAAAGCGCCGGGTTCAACAATTGGACCGCCCGGTCCAGCCGGATATAGGTGCCGCTCTTTTCGGCGAAGGTGCAGGCCGGCAGGACCACATCGGCCATCTTGGCGGTCTCGGTCATGAAAATATCCTGGACAACAAGAAACTCCGCGTCCGCCAGGGCACTTCTGGTGACCTGCAGATTCGGCTGCGATACGGCCGGATTTTCCGCGGCTATATACAGCGCCCTGGTCTTGCCGCCGAGCACGTCGGGGATAAAAACCGTCGATGTCCGACCTGCCTTTTCCGGCAGGGACGGCACGCCCCAGAGCGACTGGAAGCGTTCCCTCGCGGCATGATCGGCGACCGATTTATACCCTGGGAAGATGTCGGGCAGCGCCCCTATGAACGAAGCGCCCTGCACGTTGTTCTGGCCCCGCACGGGGCTGAGGCCTGCGTTCGGTCGTCCGATGTTTCCTGTCAACAATATGAGGTTGATCAGGGCCGAAATATTGTCAACGCCGCTTATGTGCTGGGTCATGCCCATGCCCCAGAGGATCACGGAGCTCCCCCCGCTCCCCGCATACATGCGGGCGGCCTTTGCGATAAGCTCGGCGGAAACTCCGCTCAGCCGTTCAACGGCTTCGGGGCTGTACGTCTTGACGCGCTCTTTCAGTGCGGAGTAACCCTCCGTCCGTTCATTGATGAAAGCGGAATCCACGAGATTTTCGGCGATCATGACGTTCGCCATGGCGTTCAGCACGGGGATGTCCGTTCCCGGCCGCAGCCTCAGAAACACGTCAGCCATGCGGGCCGCTGACGTGCTCCTCGGGTCCATCACGATCAACCTGCTCCCGCCCGCCTTTGCCGCCTTGATTTTCTTGTGGTAAAGCCGCGGATGGCACGCCTCGGGATTGTACCCGGCAATGAAGATGACCTTCGTGCCTGAGATGTCGTCCATGGGATTGCTCATGGTGGCGCTGCCGATGGACTTCATCAGGGCCTTGAGGGAAGGGATATGGCATATGCGGGCGCAGCTGTCGATATTGTTCGTGCCGATCACGGCACGGACGAATTTCTGGAAAACATATATCTCTTCATTGGTGAAGCAGCCGGAGCCCATGAACCCCAGACTGTCGGGACCATGGGTGTCACGTATGGCCTGGAGACGCTCAGAGACGACCCCGAGCGCCTCGTCCCACGACGCGGTTCTGAAACCTCCTGCCTCACGGATGAGCGGCGCAGTCAGCCTTTGCGGATTATGCACAAAATCCGACACCTTCGCCGCCTTTGGGCAGAGAAAACGATCTCCTTTTGCAAAAGGCGCCACCCTGGTAATCCTGTCCTGCTCCACAGTCAGCGATAGTAAGCAGCCGGCCCCGCAATAGGGACATACCGTCACGGTCTCCATTGCCATAGTAGCCTCCTTCGTTTAATGCCGAGTCCTCCGGCATAGGTTAATATCATCGGCCTCGGCCCAAATCGCCCTTACAGCCCCTGATGACCGCGACGCGCGGCCATATCCATGAGGACCCGCTCCTTCTTGAACAAGCCTGGCTGATACCTGGTCAGCTTGAGCTGTTCCCGCCTGCTGTCGACCCATGCAATGCCCCGCTGAAGCATTTTTTCCGGGTCCGGCTCAAAAAAGAAGGCCGCGCCCACGGTATCGAGCCATTTCTTTTCCATGATCTCGACGACCCGCTTGCTGGCGCCGACCGGCGACTCGCCTCCGAAGATGACGGTCGAGCCCGACGCCGCAAAGTACGTTCCGATGGCCAGCGCTTTCTCGCTCCACCATTCAGGCGCGAAGGCGATGCTCGGCATCCCCGACATTTCCGCGCTCAAACCACCCGTTGTGGCCATGAGCGTCCGGATCATCAGGACCCTGGCCGTGTCCACGCAGGCGCCGATGGCCATGACCGGAGGCATGCCGATGGCCTCGCAGACCTCGCGCATTCCCGGTCCGGAATGCTCAAAGGCCGTCTCGGGCGTGGCGAATCCCATCTGCACGGCCGTGTGGGCCGCGCAACCCGCGACAACGACGAAGAAATCGTTCTTCACGAGTTCTCTGATGAGAAACTGCTGGACCGACGCCCCGATCGTGCCCGGATGATGGCAGGCGGCCACGCCGGCGGTCCCGCGAATTCTGCCCGCCATGATGGCCTCGTTCAGGGGACGGAAGGATCTCGCGAAACGGCCTCCCTGCATATAGCTGAAATATTCGCGGGAGAAACCGACGACGGCCTTTTTCGGCTTGAACGCATCCAGCGGCGCCCCCGTGCCGTTGCGGTTCGCGTAGTTATCTACGGCCGTTTTCAAGATCCTGACGGCCACGCCGCGGGCCTCGTGCTCGTCGAACTCGATGTGCTCGGCGCCGCTCATCCGGGCCTTGGCGCTTGTCGTGATGACCTTAGTGTGGAATTTCCTTGCCGCAGGCACGATGGAAGGCTGTACGCACTGCACGTCAACGACCATGGCGTCCACCAGGCCTGTCATGATCGCCAGTTCCTGCTCCAGGAAAGACCCGGCCGAGGCTATGCCCCGTCGGATCAGTATCTCATTGGCCGTGCAGCACATCCCCGCCAAGTTTATGCCCTTGGCCCCCTTGCTCCGGGCGTATGAGACGATCTCGGGCTCCTCATGCACGTCAACGATGACCTGGGCAAGGGCCGGCTCGTGGCCGTGCAGCACTATGTTCACTTCGTCGCGTTTGAATACGGAGAGGTTTCCCTGGCTCACCACGGGCCTCGGCGTGCCGAAGAGAATGTCCGAGACGTCCGACGCCACCAGGCACCCCCCCCATCCGTCGACAAGCCCCACGCGCAGAACGTGGTCCATCAGGTTGTCCACATCCTGATCCACGCCCATCGTGGTCCTGTGCATGGCCTCGACGATCTCGCGGTCAACGCCGCGCGGTTTGAGACCATGCCTTACCCAGCGGTCATAGGTGCCCTTGGGCGCGCGCTTGAGATAGATGTGCTCTCCCTCCTGCTGCCCCCACTGGGCAAGCAGCGTAACGGCCACCTGTTCGGCGACGGTCAGCGTTTCCTCCTCCGAGACCGACTCGATCTCCCAGGGCATGAGGTCGAAATCCCCTTCGGTGACGCGAAAAGCGCCGCGAAGCCTTTTCACGGCAGGGTGATCAAGGTCCATGGCCATGGCCACGGACAGGAGTTTGCCCTTGTCCCGTATCTCAAAATCGCTCGTTTCCTTCCGGGCAACGGCGCGCAGGGTGAGCACGAGGTCCCGCGCATGGTCCGAGTGGGCCGCTGCTCCGCCCGCCACCATCCGGAGAAAATTTCGGGCCGTCACGACGTCCGTGTCGGCGCCGCAGACGCCCGCGGCCTCTTTCGCGCCGTTTCCTCCCACAAGCCTGCAGGGGCCGATATGGCACATCCTGCAGCAGGCGCCTTTTTGTCCGATTGGACAGGGCTTCATTTTCGACGCCCGGTCGAAGATCGTTTCGTGATTGCAGTCCAGCGCCCATTTTGCAATGGACTCCGCCGCGTCATCCATCATTCTTCTACTCGCGCTCTCCATGTAATTCCTCCTCACCGAACTCGCTTGATCCTGCTCATGAATAAACTCCCGACGCGGGCGGCGCGCCTACCCGGCGGTACTGCGCCGCCTCGCTTTCCCGCACCCGCCGGCCTTCGCCCGATGGGCGATGCAAAAGGCTATCCTCTCCGCCGCGCGGTATACGGCGAGAATATCAGCGCAATCGGCTACGCTTGCCTTGGCGGAGCCGCCGGAGACCATCATGGCGGTAAGCGTGCAACGGCATTTCATGCGCCCGCCGGTCCCGGCGCACGGTTCAAGGACCACCTCAACCGTATTGATCGCCTGGCTGTACTCGCCGAGGATTCTCAGAAGGAGCCTCTCGCAATGCGCGGCGAGCCTGACCTCGGGCCCTTCCTCGTGATGCCGAACCAGTATTCTCACGACATGCTCCTGCCCGGACAGGCCGAGGCCGCGCATGCCGCCACGCGGCGGCGGAAACAAAGGAAATTACACCCGAGCGACGGCGCGACCATCATGGTTCAATACCTGCCGCAAGGAATTTTGCGCAACGCGCAACGGGCTCCCTATTCATAGCGAATTTTTGCATTTCCGTCTATTAGAAATAATAATATTGATTGTTTGATTAAATAGAACTATAATCGAGGACATGAACTGGCTGAACTATCATCACCTGCTGTACTTCTGGACAGTGGCGCGCCACGGGGGTCTGGCCAAGGCCGCTGATAATCTGCGGCTGTCGCCATCCACCGTCAGCACGCAGATCGGACGGCTGGAAGAAACTCTCGGGCACAAGCTGTTTGAACGTCGCGGCAGGAATCTCGTATTGACTGAGGCGGGACAGGTGGTTTATAGGCACGCTGAGGAAATATTTCTTCTGGGAAGAGAGATCGTCGAATCACTGAGGGATCGTCCGGCAAAAAGGTCTCTCCTGTTTCATGTCGGCGTTGCCGGGGTGATACCAAAACTTCTTGCCGGAAAGTTTCTCATGCCCGCCCTGCTGCTGTCCGACGACATCCGCCTCATCTGCCACGAGGGCCGATCAGACAGGCTCATAGCCGAACTGAGCATTCACAACCTCGATGTAGTGCTGACCGACACGCCTCTCGACTCTTCGATACGGGTGCGGGCTTACAACCACCTTCTCGGGGAAACGGAAATCATGCTCTTTGCCGCGGAGGAGCTTGCGCGTAAGTATCGCCGAAACTTTCCTGCTTCGCTCCGAAACGCGCCGTTCCTGTTGCCGTCAAGCGAGACCGTGTTGAGAGGCATATTGACCGATTGGTTCGAAGCGCACCACATCCGCCCCCGGATCGCGGCAGAATTCGACGACAGCGCGCTGCTGAAAATATTCGGCCAGCAGGGCCTCGGCGTATTCGCCTCGCCCGCCGCCATTCGGGCCGATATCGAAAAGCTCTACGCCGTCAGGGCGATCGGGCCCGTCAAAGGTCATTCAGAACGGTTCTACGCAATCACTACTGAAAGACGGCTCAGGCATCCCGCGGTCGCGGCCATTGTCGAAGCGGCCCGCAGCCGAATCCTCGGATAGCGCCGCTACGGTTTGTATTCAGGATGCCGCGACGCAGCCAGGGCCATGATGCGGTCATCCAGGTCCGGATGCGTGGCAAACAGCGCGGCAAGCCCCTTCTTCTTCCCGCCGGAGATGCCGAAGGCCGCCATCTCGTCGGGCAGATGGGGGCGGTTCACCGATGCCTTCAGCGCTTCAAGGGCGCTCATCATGGGCTTCTTGCCCACCATGCTCGCGGCGCTGCTGTCCGCGCGGTATTCGCGCTTCCGGGAGAACCAGAATACGATGATGGAGGCCAGAACAGCCAGCAGCAGTTCGGCGACAATGGTCGTTATCCAGAATGCCGGACCGTGACCGCGCTCGTTCTTGAACACGACGCGGTCCACAAAATGTCCGATCACCCGGGCCAGGAAGATCACAAAGGTGTTCACTACGCCTTGAATGAGCGCAAGCGTCGTCATATCGCCGTTTGCCACGTGGCCCACTTCATGGGCCAGCACGGCGCGCACCTGGTCCCGATCCATCTTCCGCATCAGGCCGACAGACACGGCCACCAGCGCCTTGTTGCGCTGCATTCCCGTTGCAAAGGCGTTCACGTCCTCCGCGGGATAGACGGCCACTTCCGGCATGCCGATGCCCGCTTTCTTCGCCAGGTCGCCCACGGTGCGCACAAGCCAGGCCTCGGCCTCGTTCGCGGGGCTCTCGATCACTTTGGCGCCGGTGAGCCGTTTGGCCGACCATTTCGACAGGGCAAGACTGATGAACGATCCGCCCATGCCGAAGATCGCCGCAAATACAAGCAGCGATTGATAGTTGATGCCTTGTTGAGAGAGATAAGGCTCTATGCCGAGCATCCTGAGCGCCGCGCTCAGCACGATCAGGATCGCCAGATTGGTTACCAGAAAATAAAATATTCTTCGCATACTGCTGCCCTCCGCGAGTGGATTGATTGTTTTGCCGGGATTCACACTTTACAAAAAAACACGCGAAAAGTCAATGCGAAACGGGATTTCGAAACGGGATTTCCTCATAAGGTCGGCGCACAAAAAAGGCTTCCCAACAGGAGGCGACATGATTATAATGTCCGTGTAACCTGAACAATCGCTGCACGAACACGCACGCTGCTGTTTCCGTCATGCCGCCCGAGGAAAGGACCAT
>JBBIHD010000023.1:0-17605 GCA_037447195.1 Nitrospirota bacterium
TTGCTCTTGAACATCCACACCAAGCGGTTTATGCTGTTCTATTGAGAACCGGCAGGGCGCATAGGGCAGAGAGCGTAGCGGTAAAGAGCTCATCTCTGCTGCTCCCTATGCGCCATGCTCCATGCTCTCTGCGTTTAAAGGAGCCCCATGTACGAAGACTTTCTGCCGCTCGTCTCCAAGCCGGCGCGCTACATCAACAGTGAGATCAATGCCCTGCGAAAAGACCTCGCCGCAGTACGGACAACGGTCTGCCTGCTCTTCCCCGACACCTATGAAGTGGGCATGTCCCATATCGGGCTCAGGATCCTGTACGACATCCTGAACAAGCGCGACGACACGGCCTGCGAGCGCGTGTTCTCACCCTGGACCGATTACGAGGCCCTCCTGCGCAGGTCCGGCAGGCCCCTGGCGAGCATCGAGTCCGGTCGTCCGGTCCGGGAGTTCGACATCCTCGGCGTGACGCTCCAGTACGAGCTGTCCTATACCAATGTCCTGACGGCCCTGGACCTGGCCGGCATTCCGCTTCGCTCAGCGGACCGTGGCGCCCATGATCCCGTGGTCATTGGCGGCGGACCCTGCGCGGTGAATCCAGAACCGCTCAGCGCATATTTCGACGCCTTCTATATTGGAGAGGCCGAAGAGGCGCTGCATGACATGGTCGACCTCTATCAGCGCCACCCGGACCGGCAGCAGTATCTGGAAGCGCTCGCTGCCTGCGGGGGATTTTACGTTCCTGCCCTGGGCACCAGACCGGTGAAGCGCAGGTTCCTGCGCGAGATCGACTCTGCACCCACGCCGGAACGGCCGCTCCTGCCGCTCATGAAGCCGGTCCATGACCGCGTCACCGCAGAGATCGCACGGGGCTGCATCCGGGGCTGCCGCTTCTGCCAGGCCGGCGTCATCTACCGGCCCTACCGCGAACGCAGCCCCGAAAGCGTCGCAGAGCTGCTGCGCCGGTCCCTGAACTGCACGGGCTACGATGAGCTTTCCCTCGCTTCGCTCAGCGCAGGCGACCACTCGGCGATCCGGACACTGGTCGGCGGCCTCCTGGACGAGTACAGGAACCGCCGCGTCTCAATTTCGCTTCCCTCGCTGCGCATCGGTACGCTCACGCCCGACATGATCGATGCCATCGCCGGCGTGCGCAAGACCGGCTTCACGCTTGCGCCCGAGGCGGGAACAGAGCGGCTGCGGCGCGTCATCAACAAGCCCCTGAGCGAAGACGAGCTCATGGCCGCGGCTGAAACGATCTTTCGCAGCGGCTGGAGCACGCTGAAGCTCTATTTCATGATCGGCCTGCCCACGGAGACCGACGAGGACCTTGACGGCATCATCAGGCTTGCACGGGACCTGACGGGCCTGGGCAGGCGCGCCGCGCGCCGGCCTGTGCAGCTCAACATCACGGTCTCCACCTTTGTGCCCAAGCCGCATACGCCCTTCCAGTGGAGCGGCCAGGCGCCGCTCCAGGAGATCCGCAGAAAACAGGCCTATCTGGCCGCGGGCCTGAAACAGCGCGGCATTTCCCTCAAGCCCCACTCACCGGAGATGAGCCTGCTGGAGGGCGCCTTTGCCCGGGGCGATGCGTCGCTGGGGCCCGTGATCGAGGAGGCCATGCGCCGCGACTGCCGGTTCGACGGCTGGTCCGATACCTTTGATTTCGCGCGGTGGACAGGGGCATTCCAGGCCTGCGGCCTTGAGCCCGGGGCCTTCGCCTGCCGCAGCTTTGATCCGGACCAGGACCTGCCCTGGAAGTACGTCGACGTGGGAGTGACCGCGGCCTTTCTGAAAAGGGAGCGGACGCGCGCCCTGGCCGGTGAAGTGACGGAGAACTGCCGCGTGCGCTGCGAAGGCTGCGGCATAGGCTGCACGAGCGGCGGAAAGCCTTCCTTCGGCCTTCCCGATGCACCTGCGGAAAAGCCCGCTGCTGCTCCCCGAGCGCCGGAAAAGCGCCCCCCTTCCGCGCCGGGTCCGTCCCTGCGCATCAGGCTGAAGTACACCAAACAGGGTCGCCTGCGCTTTCTTTCGCACCTCGACACCATGACGCTCTTTCAGCGCGCCCTGGCCCGTGCCGGCGTACCAGTGCTTTTCTCCCAGGGCTTCAACCCCCACCCCAGGCTTGCCTTCGGCCCTGCCCTGCCAGTGGGCATGGAGAGCGACGCAGAACATCTGGACATGGAGACGGACCCTTTTGCCGACCTCCTGACCATCACAAAATCATTGAACCACACTCTACCCGAAGGCGTCAGGATAGTGGAGTCGCGGAGCATTCCCCGGTCAGCGCCTTCTCTCTCAGGCAGCATAACCCGTTATGACTACACTGTTGCTCTGCCCGAAAAATACCGAAAGGACCTGCAGGCGCGCATAAACGCTCTTCTTGGGCAGAAGGAAATAATGGTCCGCAAGGACAGCAAGGCGCGAAACATCAGGCCTGCCATAGAAACGATCAGCGCTGATGATGCACAGAATGTTCTCCTCATCACGATCCGTGAGCAGGAAGGGGCCAGGGCCAGGGTCCATGAAGTAGTGGAACAGCTTTTCAGCATCGGCCAGGAGGAGTCGCTCCTGCTCCGGGCCAGGCGCACCGCTGTCTACGCCATGCAGCATGGCCGTTGGACTGATCCAATGGAGGCGGGAAACTCGGGGACCTGAACAAGCCATTGGACGCGGATCAAATCTGATGACATCGGATGAAATCAAATTCTTCGTAACTGCTCAGGCACTCAGATCAGCCAGGAGCGATAGGCGCTGTGAGCGTGCAGTGTAAGCGCCGGCGGATCGAAAGTACTGAGGGCATAAGCACTTGTTCTGTTGAAGTTTCGGCGTTTTATGGCACGCTAAGCGACAGAGCGAGCGGCTGACCTGAGTAATTTCAATTCATATCAAAATGGCAAGAATAGTTGATAAGCTGGCCTGGGAAAATTTATCCGGGCGCCGAGGCTATACTGATCCCCTTGATTCTCCTTCTTTTCTGCGTGAATAGGCCCCCAAAGCCCTAATTGCTAAATTTCGAAACTGTGCATTTTTTCCTTGCCCCGCTTCTCCATGTGTGTTAAAGTTCCAGTTATTATAAAATATCAAAAGCCAGAAACAGGCTGGTCGCCGTCACGTGGGTGACCGATCCTGCTGAGCGCTCCCCTTCTGCTGGTGTTCCGTCGGATTATTCCTGGACCCGCATCAGACTCGCTACCCTTACTACCCGGCAATCCACCACCCGATCGTACGGGGAACTGCCACGGCAGCCGCCTGCGCGGCACCGCAAGCCGGACACCTGTGCATACCCTTCGGGGCATGAAAAGCACTCATCACTCACCGTAAGGAGGAAGCAGAATGAAGAAGCTGGTAAGTAGTTTCGCTGTACTCTGCACCACGGTCCTGTTCGCGGGCATCGCCTTCGGCGCGCCGACCCATGCCGACCGCGTCAAGGGACCCTTTGCAAGCGGGCCCGAAGTGACCAAGGCCTGCCTGCAGTGCCACGAATCGCAGGCCAAGGATTTCAGCAAGAATGTACACTGGACCTGGTCGGCCATGCAGAACGTTCCGAACAAGGGCAAAGTGGAGCTGGGCAAAAAGAACGCGGTGAACAATTTCTGCGTGTCCATTGCCGGCAACTGGCCGCGCTGCACAAGCTGCCATGCAGGCTATGGATGGAAGGACGCGTCCTTCGATTTCACGAAGCTTGAGAACATGGACTGCCTCGTCTGCCACGACACCACGGGCACCTACAAGAAGGATGTGGCCGGCGCCGGCAATCCGAAGCCTGACGTGGACCTCGTGAAGGTGGCACAGAACGTCGGCAAGCCCGCGCGCGAGAACTGCGGCGGCTGCCACTTCTACGGCGGCGGCGGCGATCATGTGAAGCACGGCGACCTGGATTCCTCCCTGGCCAAGCCGAAGAAGGCCTACGATGTGCACATGGGCACGGACGGCGCCAACATGGCATGCCAGGGCTGCCATGTGACCACGAACCACGGCATCCCCGGCTCGGCCATGTCCGTGTCCGTGGGCGAAGGCCCGCGGGTCGAGTGCTCCCAGTGCCATGGCGACGCGCCGCACAAGACGGCAATGATGAACAAGCATGCCAAGAACATCGCCTGCCAGACCTGCCATATCCCGGCCTTTGCGAAGGATGAGCCCACCAAGATGTGGTGGGACTGGTCCACGGCGGAACAGGACAAGAAGGTCGAGGAAGACAAGTACGGCATGGAGACCTACAGCAAAAAGAAGGGTGATTTCCGCTGGGAGAAGGATGTCGTCCCCGCCTACGCCTGGTACAACGGATCGTCGGAGCGGTACCTCGTTGGCGAGAAGCTGGACCCCAAGAAGATCCTCTACCTCAACAGGCCCCTGGGCAGCATCAAGGACAAGAAGGCCAAGATCTATCCCTTCAAGCTGATGGAAGGCAAGCAGCCCTACGATTCGAAGAACAACTACCTCGTGCTTCCCAAGACCTTCAAGGGCTTTTGGGACAACTACGACTGGCCGAAATCCATCGCCGAAGGCATGGAAGCGGCAGGCCTGCCCTACAGCGGCAGCTACGGCTTCGTGCAGACCAAGATGTACTGGCGGATCAACCACATGGTCGTTCCGAAGGACCAGGCGCTCAAGTGCAGCGACTGCCACGGCAAGAAGGGCAGGCTTGACTGGAAGGCCCTGGGCTACAAGGGTGATCCCCGTTCCACCGGCGGCCGTAAGCTGAAGTAAGCGGTCCGCTGCGGGAACTTCCCAACCGTTATACCTCTCAGGCGCCCTCTCCCATGAGGGCGCCTTTTTCCTTCTTGTCATCGCTGCGATTCTATTATATAGTAGTGCCTGCACGTTACTCTCATCATCTTAAGAACGGCAGTTGGGACACGGAAAAAGCGGATACACTCTGATAAGGCAAATGCTTTTTTCCTGTAAAGCATTTCACCTTGCAGGTTATTTCTTTTTCAAGAAGTAACCGCAGGTTCCTTTTGCCGTTATCAGAACCTCCTGATTTTATCCGCGTCCAATATCTTAGAGCCATACATCCTCGCAGGGAGACCTTATGCCATCGCAGATCATCGTTAACGCCGGACGGGAGGAGACGCGCGTCGCCCTTCTCGAGAACGGCCTCGTCACCGAGATATACATCGACCGGAAGAAGGACCGGGGCATAGCAGGCAACGTGTACAAGGGCCGGGTGATGAAGGTGCTGCCGGGCATGCAGGCCGCCTTCGTGGACATCGGCATCGAGAAGTCGGCCTTTCTCTATGTGGGCGACATCTTCGACAGCGCTTCGGAATACACTCCCATGATGGATGACGACTCCCTCGAACTGGAGGTGGAGCCGAAGCGCCGGCGCCAACATCCGGGTTCCATCGAGGACCTCATCCAGGAAGGCCAGGAGGTGATGGTCCAGGTGGCAAAGGAGCCCATAAGCACCAAGGGCGCCCGCGTCACCACCTATATCAGCATTCCGGGCCGCTATCTCGTCATGATGCCGGGGGTAAATCACATCGGCGTGTCCCGCCGCATCGAGAACGGCGAGGAGCGCAAACGCCTGCGGGAGATCGTCGGCAGGCTCCGGAAGCCGAACACGGGCTATATCATCAGGACGGCGAGCGCCGGCAAGAGCGAAGAGGAATTCACCGCCGACATCGAGTTCCTCGCCCGGCTCTGGGAGAACATTCACCGCAAGCGCGAACGCAGCGCTGCGCCGGCCCTGGTGCACAACGAACTTGACCTGGTCTTCCGCATCGTCAGGGACGTGTTCACCGGAGACGTGGACCGCATGGTCATCGACTCCCCCGACGAATATCAGCGGGTGAAAGAGTTTCTTGATTCCTACATCCCCCGGCTCAGCAGGCGGGTGAAGCCCTATGACGAGGATGACCCCATTTTCGACCATTACGGCGTCGAGATCGAGATCTCGCGCGCCCTGGGCCGGAAGGTCTGGCTCAAGTCCGGCGGCTACATCATCATCGACCAGACCGAGGCGCTCACCACCATAGACGTGAACACGGGCAGATACGTGGGGAAACGCACGCTGGAGGACACGATCCTCAAGACCAACCTGGAGGCCGTGCGCGAGATCGCCTACCAGCTCCGGCTGCGCAACATCGGCGGCATCATCATCCTGGATTTCATCGATATGGAGCGGGAAGACAACCGGCGGAAGGTCTACGCTGCGCTGCAGGAGGCCCTGTCTCACGACAAGGCCAAGACCACGCTGTCTCACATCTCGCCGCTGGGCCTGATCGAGATGACGCGGAAGCGGATCCGCGAGAGCCTGGGCAGGACGCTCTGCGAGCCCTGCCCCTACTGCGACGGCCGGGGCTACGTAAAGTCAAGCCGCACGATCTGCTATGAGGTCTTCCGGGAGCTGCGGCGCGCCTTTGGTTCTGCGGAAGAAAAGAAGGCCCTCGTGACCGTCAATTCCGTTGTGGCCGACATGCTGTACGAGGAGGAGCGGCAGGGAGTTGAGGAACTGGAGCGGCTCTTCGGCAAAAAGATCGTGATCAAGGCCGACCCGAACCTTCACCAGGAGCAGTATGAGGTCGTCATGGTGTAGCTTCGGCGAGGGCCACCCGGCGTGAGCAGCCGATGCTGCCGTTCTTCTTGTCCTTCTTGGCCGCCAGAAGCGCCTTGTCAGCGGCCAGCACCAGCTGGCGCGTCGTGGTCCCGTCGTGGGGATACGACGCGATCCCTATCGTCACGCTGAGCGGCGCATCACGCTCCGACAGGCGGGCAAATCCCGATTCGATCTCGCCCTTGATGCGGTCCGTAAAGAGGCTGAACGCCCTGGCCAGCCGCGTCTCGGGCAGGATGATCACGATCTCGTCGCCGCCGTACCGTGAGGCAAGGTCCGTGCTGCGCACCGCCCGCCGCACCGCTTCGCCCAGCGCTGACAGCGCTTCGTCCCCGGCCTGGTGCCCGAACGCATCATTGTATTTCTTGAAATCGTTCACATCCACCAGCGCCACCGACAGCTCCCGCCTGTGCCGCCTGGCCCGCTGCAGCTCCCGCCGCATGATGTCCTCGAAGCACCTTCGGTTGAACAGCCCTGTCAGGCTGTCCGTGATGGCCTGCTGCTTCACATGGTCATGGGTCCTGGCGTGATGGATCGCCACGGCTGAGAAGGACGCAAGGATATCAAGGGCCTGCAGGTCCGCCTTGGCGTACTTCCGGGAGGTATGATCGTCCACATAGAGCATGCCGACGACCTCGTGAGCGTGCACCAGCGGAACACAGACCAGGGATTTGCTGTTTGCCTGCACCGAGGAAGGACTGCGAAAGAAGGAAGGGTCCGGCCGGTAGTCCAGAACTGCGATGGAGCGGTCCCGCAGCACCCGGGCGGTCCCTCCGCCCTTCCGCACCGTCCACTCGCGGTCTGCAATGAAGCTCTTGGGCAGGCCCCGGTGTGCGCGGATGCGCATGGTGCCGGTCTTGGCGCTGTAGAGGGCGATGCTGGCCGAACGGGCCCCGGTGATGCCCATGGCCTTTCGGAGCACAAGGGCAAGCACCTTGTCGAGGTCCAGTTGGGAAACAACCGACCGGGAGGTCTCGATAAGATCGAACAACCGCTGCTGCGCCTTCAGTACCGCCATACCCGCCCCCAGTCATCGTGCGAGTGAAACAGATTGCCTAGGGCACTGCATGCAGCGGCCCGATACTGCTCCGGCCGCTGCCCTCAAATTCTGACTTTACCTCACTTTTGTATCACAAAAGGGGGTGGTTGTCAATCAGCCTTATTCTGCCCAGCCGGACGGCCAGAAGCGCCACTGTTCCGGCCCTGACCGAAGAAACCGGGGCGAGCGTTTCAGCGTCCGAGACCACCGCATACTCGACCGTCACCGCCTGCTCCCGCTCCAGGATGCGGCGCATGGCCTGCTGGATCCTTTCCGCGCTGCGCTCGCCGGCCCGCACAAGGCCTTCAGCTTCCTGCAGGGCCCGCCAGAGGACCGTCGCGGCAGAGCGCTCATCCTTCCCGAGATAGACATTGCGCGAGCTCATGGCCAGACCGTCCCGTTCGCGCACCGTGGGAAGAACGACAACGCTGACGGCAAGGTTCAGTCCCCGGACCATGGCCCTGATGACTGCGCACTGCTGATAGTCCTTGCGGCCGAAATAGGCCCGGTGAGGCTGGACGATATTGAAGAGCTTTGCCACCACCGTTGCCACGCCCCGGAAATGGCCGGGCCGGATGGCGCCTTCCAGCACATCGGAGAGCTGCTCCACCGTCACGAACACGGCCACGCCTTCGGGATACATCTCCGGCGCCTCGGGCAGGAACAGCACGTCCACGCCGGCGGCCTCGCACTTCTTCAGGTCGCCGTCGCGATCGCGGGGATAGCGGTCGAAGTCCTCCTGCGGACCGAACTGGGTGGGGTTCACAAAGATGCTGGCAACGACACTGTCGTTCTCCTGCCGCGCCGCGTGCATGAGCGAAAGATGCCCGTCATGCAGAAACCCCATGGTCGGCACGAAGCCGATGGACTTTCCTTCTGCGCGCAGGGATTGCGCCAGGGACTGCATTTCTGTAATGGAAGTGATGATCTTCAAAGATAGACCCTGTAATTATAACTGTGATATGACGAACCCCAGTCAGCTGTTACAACATAAAGTGAAAAAACCTACTAATAGAATCATGACACCAATGAACTACGCACGGGCTAAAGCCCGTGGTTTCTGCGAGCAGAAGCAACGGCGATTCGTCCTCCGCTTCGCTCCGGGCAGCCTTCATCCCCATCCTTAAAAGGCTGGGGTTTTCTGGCAAGGGTGATAATAGCAGTCTGTATTTTTACGAATTGAACATATTCTCGGCAATTCTCATTGCATCCTGGTTTTAAAACAGCAAGTTTAGGATTAGTGGGATCATAATAAACTACTACTTCCTCGTCACCAGAGTGTACAGATGAAACATATGCCTATGCGTCAGCTTGAGAAGTGAAAAAATCGCCTCGCAATGAAATTCTATTTGACTCAGAAACAGTACCTCTCACAGAATATCTATATTTAATGCTGACCCTAAAGGTATGCGGGCCTGAATATTGAGTCATCACAATCTTCTTGGGAACTGCATATTCAATTTTCCCTTGGTTACAGGCCTATGTTTGCTTTCATGTGCCTTTCGATACACTCTCGAAGCGTCCTGTAACGACCATGCCATAAATATGATTGCAAGTAGCAGAAAGAATGTAAAAGAAAAAGCCGGAGAGTTTTCTAACTCCGGCCTTATTCGCGCCCGAGGTCGAACGCTAATCCCGACCCGCGACAGGCCCTGAAAACATCAGCGTCCCTTAGTCTTTCCAACCAAGGTCCGCCTGCGCTGAAGGTACTCTAGCTTCGGCTCACCCTCTGATGGTACATTAAGCGTCCGCCCTTCATATAGTTTGAGCTCGCTTTGTAGCGTATGGTCATCCCCGATCCTGTTCCAGTCAATGCGAATTGTATAATCGTCCTCAATCAGCAAGTATCCCTTCTCGAAAGCGCGGTCCACAAACACCGAAAGGCATATGCCATTCGATGGATCTAGCCGGATGTTTTGATCTACGCTCCACGGAACGATGTGCGACGCAACGAGAAAATCCTTTGTCATGATACCAGTAATGGCACACCGATATCCGTAGTTAGACTTTACCTCATCAGCAAATGCTTTCTGCGCGCTGCCCCTGGTCTTGCCAGTCGCGGTCGAGTCGGGAACATTGTAACTCTTGCGTTTGATCTGCCTGCGGAAGGCAGCGACCTCATCAGGATCAGCTTCGATGACCTCGGCTACCGCGTCTCCATCCGGTAGCGGCGGAAAATGCACGTCCAGTGTTTTCAAGAGTTCATCGAGAGAACTCGCCAACCGCTTGGAAATCGGCGAGGACCGTAACCACGCGTCGTGATTTCTAGTCGCGTCGAAGAACATGCCATAGCCAGGTTGCCGAAGATAGCTAGCCAGTGCACGGCCCGTAACTGCATCAAACGCGTTGATTGCTGACGTGGGGTTTGCAGCTGCATTGAGCCGCGACAAAGCGTCCTTGACTATTGCACCCGGCGGAACTCCGCCGCTCTGGAAGATTGACCACGCAAGCGCTGATTGCTGCGATGTCTTTGAAGCCAACTTTTGAATATCCTCCGGGATTAAACGAATGTCGGCCCACGCAAAGTCCTTGCTTGGCTTCTTTAGATAGGCCCGCAGATGCAACTTGTTCGGCTCATCTCGAAGTTTGATTGCAAGTAGGTACGGCTGTCCTGCACCACGGCTCGCTAGCAGCGCAAGCTCATTCTCGGCAGCGGCGAAATCGAAATGCGAAGGATCTCCTGGGATAGTCTCGGCAGTGTTCTCAGAAGGTGCAAGCGACATCTTCCACGCCTTCGGAGCACCAAGGTTCGTTTCCCATTTCAGATGCGGACGGTCAGCAGATTTATATACAAATTTACCCTGCGTCGTTCCCTTAGGCCACTGATACGTAAGGGGAACTCCCTTGGCGCCGCCTGTCACCGGGAAGAGGCGCTTAACCGTGTCAAGAAACTGAGGCTTCCTGGAAAGCTGAATGTAATCCTTCGTGTACTTGGTGTTGCTTAGGCGCCCATAAGTTGCACGGTGCGCGGACGGACCGTAATAGATCACGAGCACCCATTCTACCGGCTGCGACGCCATTCAAACCCTCCCGATAATAATCGCCTCGGGCGATCGATGTGCTTCAACTTCTCTTCGGCTCTGTGCCGCAAGAGCGCGATGCGCCGTAAAGCGTATGACCTCAGCATCCGGAAACATATCTCGAATTGATTCAGTATCACGATTGGACATTACCCATCTCACGCCTCGGCGAGAAAGCTTGGCGCAGATATTCGCTAAGTCGACGAGGTCAGGCAACTCAAAAGTTTTCGCTGTGTACTTGTTGAATTTTGCTGTAGGCTCCTTCTCAACGTCAGGGCGTGTGAATATTGGCAAGTATGGGGGATCAAGGTAGACAAAGTCTCCGCTAGTGGCACCCTCAAGCACTTTACGAAAATCGGCAGCTACAATGTTTGCCCGTTTCAAGATATTTCCTATTGCCGTCATAGTGGTTTCATCAATCCCTTTGAACCGGCGGTCTCCCCAGGGTACGTTCATAGCTCCGGTTCGAGAGTTCTCCCGCCACAAGTGATTCCAAGAGACACCGTTAAGGTAAAGAAAGCGCGCAGCCTTCTCAACGAGAGAGGTTGAAGCGGCAACGGCGCGAACTTCGTAGTACAGTTCCTTAGAGTCATTTGCCAAATACCAATCTAACAGCGTGCGAAGCTCACACTGGTGGTCTCGCATCACAACCCAAGCCGCCACGAGGTGTTCATTGAGGTCCGCCAAATGCGAGCAGCCTAAAACGCGGGGAGCACATGCAAGAAAAACAGCACCTCCCCCGAGGAACGGCTCATAGTAATTTTTAATACTGTCGGGCACGTGAGGAAGTATACGGGGAAGCAATCGCGACTTGCCGCCCGCCCACCTGATGAACGGCTTGAGCGGTGCTGAGTCTGTCGTAAAGTTAGGAAATGGTAGGAAAGGTTTATCAACGCACTGCGTCATGTTTTATCGCTTTCTCCCTATGCAGACTTCGCGGAGAAATCCTTCGGGATTGCCAACTGCTCCAAACGCCGCCTGATAGACTCAGGTCTGTACAAACCAGTTAACTTTCCGAAACGCGGGGATACGTGAACAACCTCGAAGCTGCCACCCCCTACCCAGGAAGTCGCTTCAGTGACCCCGCCAGGGTCTGCTCCATTAATCACGCGCTGAAGTCGCGGCAACAAGAAATCTAAAACGGTCTGAGCGTTGCGTTCGACTACAACCCATCGGCGGCGCATTTTGTGGGCAACCGCAGCTGTTGTCCCGCTGCCGCCAAAGATGTCAACCACTAATTCCCCGGGATTTGTGGCTATGTGGATAATGCGTTCCAGAAGCGATTCGGGCTTAGGGGTGTCGAATACTTCTTGATCGGGGAACAATGCCATGAGGTGGCGCTTAGCATCGTCATTCGTGCCAGTATCTGACGTCCCCCAGACTGTGAAAGGCACGAGGCCACGGAGTTGGTGAGCAAAAAGTTTGAGGCGAGGTGAACCGTCCCCACCTTTTGGGAACCAGATACGTCCGTCAGCAAGTAGGTTCCGATAGGTTGGTTCAGTCGCGTACCAAGATCGACCTCGTGGCGGACGCAGAATCTGCCCCGTCGGCGTAACGATGTTGTATTGCTGCGCTCTCCGATAGCCTGGAGCCGTGAACGGTGCATCTGCCCAGGGCCCTCGGGGATCGTTGTCCCTATTGAGCAGGCGCGCGTTGTCCTTCGCAAGGAGATTTCTCGACATCTTCCATTTTGTTGGACCGCTTGGTGCGTACACGAGGATTGTGTCATGGTTTGAAGAAAAGGCCGCACGTGAATCACGAGTGGTCTTTTTCTGCCAGATGACCGATGCGACGAACGCGTTTTCGCCAAAGATTTCGTCCATGATACCCCGAGCGCGATGCACCTCGGCGTCGTCCAAATGAACCCAAACGCTCGCGTCCGCAGCGAGGAGAGGCCGAAGTGCCAGAAGGCGATCACGCATCATGCTTAGCCACATCGACCGCGTCATCGTGTCGCAGTACTGGCGAAATTTCACCTGTGTGTTAAAGGGCGGGTCAATGTATACGAGGCGAATCCCTCCCCTGAAGATGGTCGTTCCTGTTCTCAGCGCCTCCAAGACGTCCAGTCCATCGCCGATGGCCAATACGTTCCCTCTGGCTTTCGGCAGATGCATCGTAAGTGACTCAAACCCAAGTGGATCATTTAGATGGCAGTCAATTGTCTGCACCCATTTGTAGTCAGTCTCACCTGAGGCTAGCAGCGTCAGGTCCTTTTTCGGCCAAACGAGTTGGATATCAGACATACGGCCCCCGCAACTATGTGTGTTTAGCCTTGACACGCTTACTTTGGATACACATCATGCCATATCAACACCAAAAAAGCCTCTGCATGATGAAGCGCAAAAAGTTGAAAGCCTTTCTTTTTAACATCACTGCACCTAGACTCGGCTTACGCGGCAGATTGCTAGGGAGTGTATCAAAAAAGATCCTTTTTGTAAAATGGGATCAAGCTTGCCTATCAATCGCGTTTTTTCACATTTCCCAGAACAGCCAGCCTGAACATCTATTCTCTTGTCTCTTCACGAGAGGGCTTCTTAATTACCGCAACAACCTTTCCATTAATACTGAAATCATCATCTGGATGAAGATATATAGGTTCATAGTCATACGAAGAATCTGCCGTTAGCACTATTTGACCATTTGCTCTATCATCAATGAACCGCTTAATTGTTGCTTTATTATCAATGATAACGAGAACAACATCTCTAGTTCTCGCGTCTAAGTTGTTTTTATCAACAATGACGTAGTCTCCATCTTCAATGCGTCTTCCATTAACCTCGGCACGATTCATTGACGATCCATCGGTTTTAATTGCATATAGACCAGATGGTTTTGATCGCCCTACCAGTTTACTCGACACTCGCAGAAACCCCTGATAATTCTGTTCAGCGAAAATATTGGCTGGACCGCAGTTGGCAGTCCCGACAATTGGAATCGAAAATAGATGAGCACCCTTCGAAAGAAGGCCTTTTGCCTTATTAGACTCAGGGGAATATCTGCCCATTGTTCCTTTCCCTTTGTCAATGATCAAAAATCCTTTCTTTTGGAGTTGCATAAGATGATGTTTTATTTTCTGCGGGGATTCACCGGGAAGCCCGATATTCGCAGCTATTTCACGCAGTCTCAGTTTCGCGAGGTTATTATTCTTAGAAAGTTTTAAAAGCTTTTCTTGTATCGTATGCATATCTAACCATATCAGAAAATTCCTTTAAATGCAATATCTATTTATTTTTAGTAATCCTTTAAAACTTGACAAACACCTTAATATTTTATAGTATCGGTGTCAATAGTTCAATATAAAGAGAGGTAATAATTTATGGCACAGAATGCACCAGGTATGCGCGGCTAGGAGCTGAACGGAGTCAGACAAGATATTCTGTCATTTTCCTAAAGGGCGAATTGACATTCTCGACCACACCAACATTACCCCCCTCCCCGCCTATTTCTCCACCGCCACGTCGAACTTCGGCTTTCCCGCCCGCCGTGCGGCTGAAACAGCGCCGATGAGGCTGCCGATCCCGACAAAGGGTCACCTGCGGGTCTTTCTCCGTGCATTGAGAATCTCACGATCATGAAGCCGCGCCCAGTCGCGCTCGTTCCGGAAGTCGATGATCTTCTTCTGGATGGCTGCCAGCTCTGACATCTATCACCTTAACGGGCGCGTGATTCGGCTTGGAATGGTCCGTATGTTGTTGATAATAGGTGAGATAGCAGGAAAAGGCAAGGGGGATTTTCCGGGCAGAGACCGGCTACTTTTTGCCCCTCAGGGGAACATAATACTGCGTGCCGTGGCCCATCTGCATGATCTGCTTGATGAGGTCCTCAAGGTCTTCGCGGCGACGGACGAAATCGATGTCGGAAGTATTGATGACGAGCAGCGGCGTTTCAGAATAGTTGAAAAAGAAGCGGTTGTACGCCTCGTTCACGGCGGCAATGTAGTCCCGGTCCATGTCCTTCTCATAGGCCCGCCCCCGGTGCCTGATCCGCCGGAGCAGACCATCCGTATCGGCCTGCAGAAAGATGACCAGGTCGGGCTTCGTGATCTTGGGCTCCAGCAGCCGGTAGATCTGGTCATAGAGGGCAAGCTCGTGATCGCTCAGGTTCAGGGCGGCGAATATGCGGTCCTTGTCAAAAAGATAATCGCTCAGCGTGATGCTCGTGAAAAGGTCCGGCTGGGCCAGCTCCTGCTGCTGGCCGTACCTGCTCAGCAGGAAGAATACCTGGGTCTGGAACCGGTAGCGCGCGGAATCGCGGTAGAAGTCGGAAAGGAAGGGATTGTCCTCGGCCTGCTCGTGGATCAGCCGCGCGCCCAGCTGCTCGGCCAGGAGCGTGGTAAGGCTTGTCTTGCCCACGCCGATGGGGCCTTCAATGACGATGTATCTGGCGCCGCGCGCCGCGCCGGTCTTAACGCTCATAGATATCCAGCCTAACCGGGATCAGAATTGTTTAACCACTGGCAGCTGCGCTGCACACGGAAGAACCTGAAAGGAGCTGTTGAATGAATGCAAAACCAAAACCTTTCAACCTAAAAACGGCAGTTGGGACACGGAAAATGCGGATAAACCCTGAGAAGGCAAAGGCTTTAGTCCTGAAACGCCTTTTACCTTGCAGGTGAGTTCTTTTTTAAGAATTAACCGTAGGTTTCTCCTGACTTTATCAGATGTTCCTGATTTTATCCGCGTCCAAATGCTCTTTATAGGTTCAACCGCCAAGGCGCCAGGGTCGCGAAGGCTTCAATGCTTTTGGACTTCCGGAACCATGCCTTCCTGTGAGACCGTAGCGCCTTCGCAATGAAGGTCATTGACGTTCATACGATCGCCTCAAGATCCGGGATGCTGGTCCACGTCGCACTTTTTTACGCCGTGGACGTCCCTCAGTTCGTGCAGCAGGTGCTTCATGGTCTTGCCCAACACGGGATGCACGGCCTGGGGCGCTATCTCGGCGAGCGGAACGAGCACGAACCGCCGGACCGCAAGCCGGGGATGCGGTATGTCAAGATCAGGCTCGCCCACCACCCGGTCGCCGTACAGCAGGATGTCGAGGTCCATGGTGCGCGGGCCCCAGCGCAGGTCCCGGGCCCGGCCGAACTGCTCCTCGATCCCGTGGCAGGAGGCCAGCAGCTCGCGCGGCCCCAGGTCCGTTTCGAGCTGCGCAACGGCGTTCACGAACTCCTCCTGGTCGCGGTAGCCCACGGGCTCCGTGCAGTACAGGGAGGAGACGTTCTTCACGCGGCCGAGACCGGACAGCAGCTCGATCGCCCTGCGGCAATTCCGCTTCTTGTCGCCCAGATTCGACCCCAGTCCGATGTAAGCGATGGTCGCCATGATTGTAGAGAAAGCGCGATGCAGGATGCATAAAAAACATCATTCTATAAAGAAGGAACATTTGGACGCGGATCAAATCTGATAAAGTCATAAAAAGTCTTTTTTGGCCACAGAGGTCACCGAGGACTCAGAGAAAATCAAACCGTTTTACGGCTTTACCTCTGTGTGCTCTGTGGCAAATCATGACTTCTTGCGATGCCAGCAAATCTGATCACGTCTGATAAAATCAAAAAAATGCGTAACTACTCAGGACCTGAACCACCTACTCACACGAAGGCACAAAGCACACGAAGAACAGCAAAAGACGGGTACACCCTTTGGGTTTAAACCCGGAGATTTCCAGCCTTTCTTAGTGCCTCTGTGGCTTTGTGTGAGATAAACCTGAGCAGTTACAAAAAATCATCTTTATGCGGGTTAGGATCACGCGTCCTGACCTGTCTTTTCAGAACTCGAACTGCAGTTCACCCATGCGCTTCCGGAACTCGGCGAGGACCCGCTTCTCGTCCGCCTTTCCCTTGGCCTCGAAGGTGGCTGAAAACCGTATGTAGGCGCCGGCATCGTCCCAGGGCACGGTGCTGATCAGCTTCTCGGTGATCAGGAACTCGGAGAACTCCTCGGCACTGGCAAAGCGCCTGCCGCCCTTGACGCCCTTCGGCATCCTGACATAGAGATAGAACGTGCCTGCCGGCATCTTCGCCGAAAAGCCGAGGTCCCGCAGGGTCTCGACAAGGGAGCGGAGCCTGCGCTCGTATTTCACCTTGATCTTGTCCGTGATCTCGGGGTGGTCCAGGGCGTACACGCCGGCCTTCTGGATCGCCTTGAACTGGCCCGAGTCGTAGTTGTCCTTCACGTTGCCGTATGCCGCCACGACCCGCTCGTTGCCCACGACGAAGGCGAGGCGCCAGCCCGTCATATTGTATGCCTTGGAGAGGGAATGGATCTCGACGCCCACGTCCCTGGCGCCGGGGACGGACAGGAAGGAAAGCGGCTTCGCGCCGTACATAAGCGCGCTGTATGCGGCGTCGTGCACGACGACCACGTTGTTCTCCTTCGCGAACCGCACGACCTTCTCGAAGAAGGCCCTGGTCGCTCCGGCGCCGGTGGGATTGTTGGGATAATTGAGATAGAGGAGCTTCGCCTTTGCCTTGACCTCGGCGGGAATGGCATCGAGGTCCGGCAGGAACCCCTTGGCCTCGACGAGCGGCAGGATATGGACAGACCCGCCGTACCATTTCGTGTGCGTTGCCATCACGGGATAGCCCGGCGCGGTCATGAGCGTCACGTCCCCGGGGTTGATGAAGGCCGCGGGCATCATGGCGAGCACGGGCTTGCTGCCGATGCCGTGCAGCACTTCGGTCTGGGCGTCCAGTCCCTTCACCCCGTAGACCCTGGCCATATACCGAACGGCCGCGTCCTTGAATTCCTGGACGCCGTTGTCAGCGTAGCCCCGGTTCTCCGGCTTTTCCGCCTCTTTCTGGAGCTTCTTCACCACGCCCGGGAAGGCCATTTCGTCGGGCTCGCCCACGCCCAGGTCGATCAGCTCCACGCCCGGGTGCGCCGCCAGGGCCGCCCGCTTGGCGCGCTTGATCTTCTCGAACTTGTAGATCTTCGTGTCCTTGCCGAACATGCCCCCGCCGATGCGGTCGGCAAAAAGGGATTGAATGTAGGATTC